>JAQGHZ010000166.1 GCA_028291485.1 Rubritepida sp.
GTGCGGCGCTCGATCGGCAGGGTGACGATGTGCGGCGTGTTGATGAAGCCGATGGTCAGCCCGTCCGGCCGGGCGCGGGCCAGCTCGGTGAAGCCGATCTCGCCCCCGGCGCCGGGGCGGTTGAGGACCACCACGGGCTGGCCCAGATCCTTCTCCATGAAGCGCGCGATGGTGCGCGCCGCGGCATCCGTGCCGCCGCCGGCCGCGAAGGCGACGATCATGGTGAGCGACTTGTCCGGGCGCCATTCTCCCTGGGCGAGGGCGGGCGTGGCCAGGAGACTCGGCGTGGCGAGCAGGGAACGACGGGCGATCATGACGTTTCCTTGAATTTTTACGCGTGTGATTTCGCGTCGTTGTGCACGGGTGATAGACCCCTGTAAATTGCCCTGTATGATCATCGTCACCCATGATGCGGCCGCCCCACGCCGCACGGTCAGCGTCACCATCAACAGCGATCTCATGGCCAAGGCGAAGGCGGCGAAGATCAACGTCTCGGCTGTCGCGGAAGCCGCCGTGGCGGCGGCGCTGGCGCAGCGTGCCAGGGCCGCGCTGATCCAGGAACTGCACGTCGAGGCCGAGGCGCATGACCGCTTCGTGGCCGAGCATGGCTCCTTCTCGGACGGCGTGGATGCCTGGCTCGAAGAGAACGGATGATCCGCTCGCCTGAGCATCTGGCCCTGCACCGGCACAAGATCCCGGCGCTGCGCGCCTATCCCTTTGTCTGCGTGTTGCAGGCGCCTGTTGCCGAGGGCGCGGAACGCATCGTCTGCCCGGTGGTGCCGGGCGACCTGCGCGGGCCGACCACGCCACGGCTCGACGTGGAAGGAACACCCCACGCGCTCATCCTCCGGCAGATGCGCTGGCTTCCGCTTCGCGCGCTGGGACAGCCGGTGGGCACCGCCGAGCCGGCACGTGCAGACATCGCTCGCGGAATCGACCTGCTGCTCTCCGGGATCTGACCTACCCGCCCAGCGTGTTCTTATGGATCCGCCCGTCCTTCATGATGATCCGCAGGTTCCGCCCCGGCTCCGCGAGGAGCGCCAGGGGAGGATCGGACGCGAGGTGGCCGGCTGCGCCAGGGCGGGCGCGGCGGCAGCGGCGAGCGAGGCGGCGACGAAGCCGCGGCGCGACATCTCCCGCCCGAGTCGGCGCGTCAGCGAGCGGATCTCCGGCCGGTGGCAGAGGCAGCCGGCATGCGCGGCAGGAGCCGCCTCTTCCGGAGTGCAGTTCAGCATGACTCATCTCCCGCGGTCTGATGGCGACAGACTGCATCCGCCGACATGTAACGGCCTGGGCTCAGCGTCCCACGACCGTGCCGGGTGCACAAAAAAACCGGCCGCGGCGCCCATGACATCCATGGGGGCCGGGCCGGCTGATCCGTCGTCGAAAAGACCTCAGTCGGCGGCGAGGGCCATCCGGCTGCGGTTGAGCACGGAGAGGACGTGGTCCTCCGCCATGCCGCTGATCGCCTCGACCTGGCTCGGCGTGTAGACGTGGCCGGCCTGCGGGATGGTGCGGAAGTCGATGGCGACGCCCTTCTGGGTGTTCAGCTTGTCCACCAGCTTCTGCACGCTGTTCAGCGGCACGAGCTCGTCATCCTCGCCATGGATGATCATGCCCGGGCAGGGGCAGGGGGCGAGGAAGCCGAAATCGTAATGGCTCGCCGGCGCGGAGATCGAGACGAAGCCGCCCATCTCCGGACGCCGCATCAGGAGCTGCATGCCGACATAGGAGCCGAAGGAATAGCCCGCGACCCAAAGCATCGCCGCATTCGGGTTCACCGCCTGCAGGAAGTCCAGCGCCGCCGCGGCGTCGCTGATCTCGCCAATGCCGCCGTCGTAACGGCCCTGGCTCTTGCCCACGCCGCGGAAGTTGAAGCGCAGCACCGAGAAGCCCATCGCCTGATACTTGCCGTAGAGGCTGTGCACCACGCGGTTGTTCATGGTCCCGCCATGCAGCGGATGCGGATGCAGCAGGAGCGCCACCGGGGCGTTCGGGCGCTTCGCATGGTGGTAACGGCCTTCGAGGCGGCCGTCGGGGCCGGCAAACATGACTTCAGGCATCGGTGTCCTTTGTCCGTTTCTTCGGTTGGGCAACAAGAGGCCTACCGGGTGGTCCGGTTGACCTCTTGCAGCCGAATTGGCGATCGCTTCGCATCTGGCGCGGCCCCGCGACGTCGGATCCTTACCTGGCGGAAGGATCGGGGCAGGGCGGCCCGCGTGGCTTTTTCCCCGAACCGATGGATCGCAGGAGCACGCCATTGACGTGTCACCCGACTGCCTCCAGACTCCATTCCGCAGAAACGACCCATCGGGCCCGCGGACAGCTGGTGACACCCGCTCCGAAAATTAAGGTCGGCGCGGAAAACAATCGTTTCGAGAGCCTCGCTCGGTTCCCCTGGCGCGACTTGGTCATCATACTCACCCCGCACTTGTTTTTCATAACGGATTCATCCGGCGGCCCGCATGGCTGGGTCCGGGTAAATGCATGGCGCTTCAGACAAAATTTGAATCCAGGGCGTTTCGCGGCGTTCCTGAGAGATCGGGTCCGGAACGGTTGCATCGAAATTTGACCTTTCCGTTCAACTGCGAATTGACCCGGATGAACGCCATCGCGACATCGGACTGCATGACAGCCCTCGACCTCGACGCTAACGCCACCGAAGCCCTCCGCCCCGCCGCGCGCGAGGCGCTGATGGCCGCGCTGGATGTGGGTGGGAATCCATCCTCGATCCACGGCGGCGGGCGGGCGGCACGGCGGATCCTGGAGCAGGCGCGCGGGCGGATCGCGACGCGCTTCGGCGTCGCGCCCGGCGATGTCGTCCTGACCTCCGGCGGCACCGAGGCGAACGCGCTCGCCATCCATGGGCTGATCCCTGGCCGGTGGGTGCTGGTGGGCGCCACGGAGCATGCGGCGGTCCGCGCGGCGGCGCCGGAGGCGATGGTGATCCCGGTTCGTCCGGACGGGACGGTGGATCTCGACACCCTGGCGACGCTGCTGTCAGAGGGGCCGCCCGCGCTGGTCTGCCTGATGGCGGCCAACAATGAATCCGGCGTGCTGCATCCCCTGGCCGGGGTGGCGGCCCTGTGCCGGCAGCACCGCGCGGTCCTGCATGTGGATGCGGTGCAGTCGGCCGGGCGCATCGGGATCGAGACCGTAGGGGCCACCAGCATCGCCATCTCGGCCCACAAGCTCGGCGGCGTGCCGGGGGCGGGGGCGCTGATCCTGGCGCCGGGACTGCACTTGCCTCCCCTCATTGCCGGCGGCGGGCAGGAGCGCGGCCGGCGCGGCGGCACGGAGCCGCTGCCGGCCATCGCCGCCTTCGGCGCGGCGGTGGCCGAATCCTATGACATCAGGCGCATCGCCGGCCTGCGCGATGCGATCGAGGCCGGGCTGCGCCGCATCGCGCCCGACATCGTCATCGCCGGCGCCACCGCGCCGCGGCTGCCGAATACCAGCCTCGCCGTGCTGCCCGGCATTCCGGCCGAGACCCAGGTGATCGCGCTGGACCTGGCGGGCATCCGGGTCTCGGCGGGCGCGGCCTGCTCTTCCGGCAAGGTCGCGGCGTCGCATGTGCTGGAGGCGATGGGCTTCGGCGCCAACGCCGGCTGCGGCATCCGCATCTCGCTTCCCTGGAACGCTGATGACGACGCCCCCGAGCGTTTCCTCGCCGCCTATGCCGCCATGCATGCGCGCCTCTCGTCACGCCGCGCCACCGCCTCCACATAGTCTCCCATGCGCCCGAACCGCCCCATCTACCTCGACCACCACGCCACGACGCCGATGGACCCGCGCGTCCTCGCCGCCATGCGCCCCTGGTGGGAGGAGAATTTTGCCAACCCGCACTCCGTCGAGCACGCACTCGGCCGGGCGGCGGAAGAGGCGGTGGAAACGGCCCGCGAACAGGTCGCCGAGCTGATCGGCGCCGAGCCGCGCGAGATCATCTTCACCTCCGGCGCCACGGAATCCAACAACATCGCCATCAAGGGCGCTGCGCGCTTCGCCGGCCTGGACGGACCGAGGCGGGTCATCACCCTCGCGACCGAGCACAAATGCGTGCTGGAATCCGTGCGCGACCTGGAAGTCGAGGGCTTCGAGCCCGTCATCCTCCCCGTGCGCCCGGATGGCCTCCTCGACCTCAACGTGCTGCGCGAGGCGCTGGAAACCCCCACCCTCCTCGTCTCCGTCATGGCGGTGAACAACGAGACCGGCGTCATCCAGGACCTCGCGGCCATCGGCGCCCTGGTGAAGGAGGCCGGCGCCCTCTTCCACACCGACGCCGCCCAGGCCTCCGGCCGCATCCCGATCGACGTGGCCGAGATCCAGGCCGACCTGATGTCCG
>JAQGHZ010000199.1 GCA_028291485.1 Rubritepida sp.
ACGAGGCGCCGGGCGAGGTGTTTCTCTACCAGGGCCGCTCCTACAAGTCGTATCGCGGCATGGGCTCGCTGGGCGCCATGGCGCGCGGCTCGGCCGACCGCTACTTTCAGGCCGAGGTGCGCGTCCAGCTGAAGCTGGTGCCCGAGGGCGTGGAAGGCCGCGTCGGCTACAAGGGCCCGGTGGGCAATGTGATCCACCAACTGGTGGGCGGGCTCCGGGCCGCCATGGGCTATACCGGCAGCGCCACCATCGCCGACCTGCAGAAGAACGCCCGCTTCCGGCGCATCACCAATGCCGGCCTGCGCGAGAGCCATGTGCACGACGTCGCCGTGACGCGCGAGGCGCCGAACTACCGCAACGATGGTTAGCGTCCCCGAGCCCTGGCGCCTGAAGGAAAAGCCGGGGCGCGAGGTCGAGGCGGTGGTCTTCGACGCCTACGGCACGCTGCTCGACGTGCATTCCGCGGTGGCGCGCCACGCCGACCGTCTGGGCGAAATGGCCGACGATTTCTCGCGGGAATGGCGGGTGAAGCAGCTCGAATATTCCTGGGTGCGCAGCCTGACCGGCCCGTCGAGGCACCAGGATTTCTGGGCCTGCACGGTCGATGCGCTGCGCTTCGTCTGTGCACGCCACGGCGTCACCAATGAGAGTTTCATGGCCGAGCTGCTGGACGCCTATCGCCTTCTCTCCCCCTATCCCGAGGTGCCGGCGATGCTGCGCGCGATCCGCGCCAAGGGCGCGCAGGCGGCCGTGCTCTCCAACGGCTCGCCGATGATGCTGGCCGATGCCTTCGGCCAGGCCGGGCTCTCCACCCAGATCGACGCGCTGCTCTCCGTCGAGGCGGTGGGCGTCTTCAAGCCGGACCGCCGCGTCTATGCCCTGGCCGAGCGCCGCCTCGGCCTGCCGGCCGCGCGGATGATGTTCGTCTCGGCCAATCCCTGGGACACGCAGGCCGCCCTTGCGGCCGGATTCCGCTGCGTCCGCGTGAACCGCACGGACGCGCCGGACGAATATGGGCTGGCCGCCGCGGGCGTGCCCAGCCTGCCGGATCTCGCCGGCCTGCCGGAGTTGCTGCATTGACGCCCGAGGGCCGCCTCTCCGCCGCGATCGACCTGCTGCACGCGGTCTTCGACCAGCCGCGCCGCCCGGCCGACGCGATCGGCGCGGATTTCTTCCGCAGCCGCCGCTACATCGGCGGCAGCGACCGCCGCGCCGTCGCCGACCTCGCCTGGGGCGTGGTGCGGCAACGCCTGCGGCTCGAATGGTGGATCGCGCAGACCGGCGCGCGGCTCACGCCGCGGCTGCTGGTGCTGGCCTACCTGCTGCTCGTCGAGAAGCGCAAGCCGGGCGAGGCCGCCAAGCTGTTCGACGCCGGGCGCTTCTCTGCCGGACCGTTGGATGCGGGCGAGATCGGAATCGCCGACCGCCTCGTCGGCAAGCCGCTCATGGGCAAGGAGATGCCGGATTCCGCTCGGCTCAACCTGCCGGAATGGGCCCTGCCCGGCCTCGCCGCCCGCTTCGGCGACCGGCTGGAGGCCGAAGCCCTGGCGATGGAGGCCAACGCCCCGCTCGACCTGCGCGTGAACATCCTCAAGGGCACCCGCGAGGAGGCCCAGAAGGCGCTCCGCACCGAGGGCCTCGCCTCCGAGACCACGCCGCATTCGCCCTGGGGGCTGCGCCTGGCGGGCCGGACGCCGATCACCGGGACCATCGCCTACAAGTCCGGCCTCATAGAGGTGCAGGACGAGGGCAGCCAGCTCATCGCCGCCCTGGTCGGCGCAGCGCCGGGCATGCGCGTCGCCGACTACTGCGCGGGTGCGGCGGGGAAGACCCTCGCCATGGCGGCCACCATGAACAACCAGGGCCGCGTCACCGCCTGCGACGTCTCGGAGCCTAGGCTCGAGGGCGCCACCAAGCGCCTGCGCCGCGCCGGCGTCCACAATGCCGAGACCCACCTGCTGGAATCCGGCGACCGATGGGTGAAGCGCCGCGCCGGCCAGTTCGACCGCGTCCTGGTCGACGCGCCCTGCACCGGCACCGGCACCTGGCGCCGCAACCCCGACGCCCGCTCGCGCACCGGCCCCGAGGACCTCGCCGAACTGCTTCGGAAGCAAGGTGAAATTCTTGCAACATCTTCCCATCTCGTCCGTCCTGGCGGTAGGCTCGTCTACGCGACGTGTTCGCTGCTGCCCGAGGAGGACGAATTGCAGGTTGAGCAGTTCCTGGAAGCCCATCCGGAGTTCCGTGCGATCCCGCTCGGCACCGCCTGGCCGGCCGCCGGACTTGCGGGGGCTCCGCCCATGGATGGCGCGAACCTGCTGCTCTCCCCGGCCGCCCACGGCACTGACGGCTTTTTCTGCGCCGTCCTGGAACGGCAGGCCTGAGGCGCGCGTGCGATGGTCACCATTCGCCGCGCGAGACCTGGAGACGCACCCGCGCTCGGTCAGGTGCATGTGGCCTGCTGGCGCAGCGCCTATGCCGGCGTCCTGCCCGACGAATATCTGAGCTCCCTCTCCCCCACGCGCGAGGCGCTGGGCTACGAGCGCGGAATGACGGAGCGCCGCGGCGGCCATGCGGCCTTCGTGGCCGTGGCGGACAATCTGGAGATTCCCGGCGGCGGGGTGGTGGGCTTCATCACCGGCGGCCTCTCGCGCCGGCCCGCCATCGCCGAGGGCGAGGTGGAGACGCTCTACCTGCTGGACGACTTCCATGAGCGCGGCATCGGCCGGCGGCTGATGCGGGCCATGGCCTCGCACCT
>JAQGHZ010000233.1 GCA_028291485.1 Rubritepida sp.
AGCAGCGCCGGCAAGGCGAGGAGGGGACGGCGGGAGATCATGGCGAGGGCTCTCGTTCCGGGGGGTTATTCGGCGGCGTCGCGGAGGGCGGGTGCGGCGGGCGGCGCGACATGCCGCTCCTCCAGCCCCTGCGGCGTGGCGCGGAAATGGGTCAGCGTGCGTTCGGCATGGGCGAGCCGCCAGGACAGCGCCTTCTGGGCGTAGTCCTTCACGCGCGAGGCGTAGGCCGGGTCTTCCGCCAGGTTGCGGAACTGGTGCGGATCTTCGGCGAGGTCGAAGAAGAGCGGCGGCAGGGCCGCGAAGTGCACGTACTTGTACCTGTCATCCTGCACGACGCAGAGGCTGCTTTCGTCCAGCGAGAGGCCAAGCGCGCTCTCCGGCTTGGAGTAGAACACATCGCGGAAGTCGTATTCGTAGTGCAGCAGGTCGCGCCAATCGGAGGGCGCCGGGCCTTCCAGCAGCGGCAGCAGCGAGCGGCCGTCGCAGGCGCGCGGGATCTCGCCGCCGAGATGCTCGAGGATGGTCGGCATCACGTCGATGCTTTCCGTGAAACCCGTCTCGATCGCGCCCGGCCGGCGCGGCCTGCCGCGCTCCTTCACCACCAGCGGAATGCGGAAGCTCTCGTCGAAGTAGCCGATCTTGCCCAGGAGATAGTGGTCGCCGAGCTGCTCGCCATGGTCGGAGGTGAAGATGATCGTGGTGTCTTCCCACTGGCCCGTCTGGTCCAGGTAGTCGAAGACGCGGCCGAGATTGTCGTCGATCTCGGTCATCATGCCGGCATAGGTCGCGCGCATCTGGCGAATGGCGGCCTCGTCCAGCTCGGTCGCGGCACCGCCGGCGCCGTGGAAGAAGCTGCCCTGGCTGATGCCGCGGAGATAGAACTCGAGCAGCGGATGCTGCGCCGCCTCCTGCTGCCAATCCGGCGCGCGGACGGGCGCGGGCATGTCCTCGGCGCGGTACATCGCGTGATAGGGCGCCGACGCGATGAAGGGCGGGTGCGGGCGGTAGTAGCCGAGATGCAGGAACCACGGCGTCTGGCCGACGCCCTTCAGATAGGTCAGCGCGCGTTCGGTGAAGTAGGCGGTGTCCGAGAGCTCGGCCGGGATGCGGCTGGGGCGCGTGGTGACGCCGGGCTCGCTGTCCTCGCCTTCCGGCAGCCAGATGTTCTCCCGCTTCTCCGGCAGCGTGTAGCCCTTGTGCGCGAGCCAGCCGAAATAGCCGTCCATCGTCGGCTCGAAGGCGCCGACGCTGCGGAACCCGTCCATCAGGTCGCCGAGATAGGTGAAGCGCGGGTCGGCCGGCCCGGTGCCGCGCGGATCCGGCGTGGAGGTCGTGTAGCCGATCAGCGCCGGGTCGTATCCGATGCGGCGGAGCTGCTTGGCCAGGTTGGTGTGCCTGCTATCCAGCGGCACCGTGTTCTGCACCGCGCGGTGATTCATCAGGTAGAGGCCGGTGAGCAGGCTCGCGCGCGCCGGGCCGCAGGGCACGGTGGTGGTGACATGGTTGCGGAAGGTCACGCCCTCGCGGCAGAGCCGGTCGAGGTTCGGCGTTCGCAGGAAATCCGCGCCAAGATTCGAGAGAAAATCCGCCCGCCACTGATCCACGACAATCAGCAGCACGTTACGCCGTCCAGTCATCACGCCTCGCTCAATCTGCGGGCGTGGGCCTACCTCCCCGGTGACGATGAACCGATGACAGATCGGTTGCAGAACGGTGAAACCGGGCCTTATCCCCCGCTCATCGCGGTCAGGATGAGAACCTCGGAATCCGCGGCGATCGGCGTCTCCAGGCAAGCCTTCTGGCTGTCCACGAAGACGTTGAGATGCCGCCGGATCCGTGGCGTGGAGTCGGCCACGCGGTCGCGCAGGCCGGGCCATCGCGCGTCCAGCGCGTCGAGCAGCGCGGCGACATCAGCGGCCTCGATCTCCTGCAGCCGCGGCGCGCCGGGGAAGAGGCGGGCCAGCGCGTCGGCGAGGATCACGAGCGCCACCTGCTCAGCCCGGCACGTGCCCAGGGACGTAAAGCGTCTCGACCGAGAGGATCGGCGGGAGATGCTGCGCGAGGCAGCGCCAGCTCTCGCCCTCGTCCGCGCTGCCGTAGAGCTCGCCGGTGCTGGTGCCGAAATAAATGCCGGCCTGCTGAAGCCTGTCCACCGCCATGGCCTGGCGCAGCACGCCGAAATAGCAGCCCTCCTGCGGCAGGCCGTTGCGGAGGGCCTGCCAGCTGCGCCCGCCGTCACGCGTGCGCCAGACGGCGGCCTTGGCGTCGGGCACATAGCGGCCCAGCGAGTCGCCGTTGAGCGGCAGCAGGTACAGCGTGTCCGGATCACGCGGATGCGCCACGGCGGGGAAGCCGAAGCTGGAGGGCAGCCCTTCCTCGATGCTCTGCCAGTTCCGCCCGCCGTCTTCGCTGCGGTACATGCCGCAATGGTTCTGCTGGTAGAGCCGGTGCGAGCCACCGGCCGCCATGGCGAGTCCGTGCACGCATTGCCCCATCTCGGGATAGCGCTGGTCCTCGGGATTGTAGTCGCAGCGGATGCCGCGGTTGCGCGGCGCCCAGTTCCGGCCGCCATCCGCCGTGTGGAAGACGCCGACCGAGGAGATGGAGACCCACATCTGCGCGCTGTCGTCGGGATGCGGCAGGATGCCGTGCAGGATCAGGCCCGCGCCCCCCGGCTGCCAGTCCGGCCGCGAGGGATGGTCGCGCAGGCCTTGCACGTGCTCCCAGCTCTCGCCGCCATCGGTGCTGCGGAAGAGGCCGGCCGGCTGGACGCCCGCATAGAGCGCGCCGTCCGCGACGGCCAGCGACCACGCCGTCTTCACGGGTTCCTCGCCCTCCGGATAGGCGAGGCCCTGGCTGGAATGGGTCCAGTTCCGGCCGAGGTCGGTGGATTTCCACACGGCCGGCCCGAACCACTCGTTGCCGCCGGCGCCCCAGATGGTGCCGGTGGCGGGATCGGCGATGACGTGGTTCAGCGGCCAGGTCTCGCAGAAGGGGCCGCGCAGCGCCCAGTCGCGCCTGGTCTCGTCGCCTTCCAGCAGGAAGGCGCCCTTCTTCGTGCCGAGCAGCAGGAGGAGCTTGGACATGGCCTCAGCCGACCCGCCGGTAATGTGCCTGCATGATCTGGTGCCACTGCCCGTCCGGCCCCTTCATGCGCGAGGTCATCATGCGGTGGTCGTCGCTCACCAGCTCCACGATGTCCTTGTAGGAGCACGTCTGGCCCGGATTGGCGAAATCCGGACCCTCGCAATCAAGCGTGAGGACCTGGCCGGCGAGGCTGCCCTCGTAGATCCAGAGGTTGCCCATCACGGAGCTGACGAAGCTTCCGACGAAGCGCGCCTTCGCCGGATCGTAGCCCAGCGCGAGGATGTTCTGCGCCTGGCCGCCGCCCGGCATCTCGCCCCGGCTTTCGCCGATGACCCAGAGCCCGCCCAGCGCGCGCACCGTCTCGGTGCCGGTGGTCTTTTCGGCCGGCTTGCCGGGGCCCATCTCGCAACTCCCCTCCATGGTCCAGTTGCCGAGCATGCGCTGCAGCCAGCGGTGTTCCGCCTGGGGATCTGGCATCATCATGGTGTGTTTTCCTCCCTGTGGATGTTCAGGCCGCGTCGGCCTCGGTGAAGGCCTCGACGAGACGCTCCAGGCTCTCGGTCCAGCCGCGGCGGTGGTTCGTGGCGGAGACCGCGTCCACGAAGCGATCGTGGATCAGCGTGACCTCGGTGCCCTCGGGCACGGGGCGGAAGGTCACCATCACGCGGGATTCGCGCTCGGGCGTGGAGGCCCAGTTCCAGGTGAAGACGAGCAGCCGCGCCGGATCGAACTCCGTGTAGCGGCCGGAGACCTGGTGGCGCTCGCCATTGTCCTCGATGAGCCGCACAGTGAATCCGCCGCCGGGCCGGGGGTCGACTTCGGCCGAATCCACCTTCGTGCGATGCGGGCCGAACCAGCGCGCCAGCGCCTCCGGCTGCGTCCAGGCCTCGAAGACCCGCGCGGGCGGCGCCTTGATGCGACGGACGAGGGTGACGCTGGGCATGCAGGTCATGGGTTCTCCTCCACGAGGGGGTTCTCCTCCACGAAGGCGGCGAGGCGCTCGAGGCTTTCGGACCAGAAGCGCGCGTAGCGGGCGAGCCAGGACATGGCGTCCTCCATGGGTGCGGCGGTCAGCCGGCACTCGACCGTCCGCCCGGTTTTCTTGCGCGCGATGAGGCCCGCGCCTTCCAGGACGTCGAGATGCTTCATCACCGCCGGCAGCGACATCTCGAAGGGCCGCGCCAGCTCGGAAACCGAGAGGCCGTCCTCCCCGTCCAGCCGCGCGAGCAGGGCGCGGCGGGTCGGGTCGGTGAGTGCGCCGAAGACGCGGTCGAGCTGCGGAGACTGAAAGTTAACCATTAGGTTTAGAATGCAGGGTGGTTAACCAATCGGTCAACCATTATTTGGCGAGGCGCTCGATCATCGCCATGGCGGCCGCGGGATTGCGGACCTTGTGGCCGCTGATGACGTAGAGGAAGACGTCGCGCGGCTTGCCGTCCGGCTTGTGCGTGCCGAAGGTTTCGAGGCCCTTGGGCGCCTTGCCTTCGGCCCATTCCCTGGCGCGCTCCACCCATTTCGTCAGCGTCGCGGAGGGATAGCCGAGCTTCTCGTCCTCCTGGGTGCCCATGATCCGCGCATAGGCGAAATCCGCGGTGACGTCGGCGATCACAGGGAAGTCGGAATCGCCGGCCGTGACGACGGCGACGCCGTGCTCTCGCATCATCGCGACGAAGTCGGGCGACTGGAAGCTCGGATGGCGCACCTCGACGGCGTGGCGGATGGCATGGCCCTCGAACTTGTGCGGGAGCAGCTTGAGGAAGGCCTCGAAGTCCTTGGCGTCGAATTGCTTGGTCGGCGCCATCTGCCAGTTGATCGGGCCGAGCTTGTCCTTCAGCTCCAGCAGCCCGCTGCCGATGAAGCGCTCGATGGACTCGCCCGCCTCGGCCAGCACGCGGCGATTGGTGGTGTAGCGTGTGCCCTTGAGCGAGAAGACGAATCCCTCCGGCGTCTCGCCATGCCACTTCCTGAAGCTCGCGGGCTTCTGGCTGCCGTAATAGGTCCCGTTGATCTCGATGGAGGTCAGCTTGCCGGCGGCGTATTCAAGCTCGCGCTTCTGCGCCAGGCCGTCCGGATAGAAC
>JAQGHZ010000270.1 GCA_028291485.1 Rubritepida sp.
GCCCGGGCGCCCGCGGCCCGCGCGATGACGCCCCAGCGCTCGGTCTCGCGCTTCACGAATTCGTCGAAGGCCTGCGGCGTCGGCATGGTCATGGCCTCGATGCCCTGGTCGCGGAAGTTCTGGCGCACCTCTGCGGAATCGGCGACTTCGGTGATGGCCCTGTGGAGCCGCTCGACGATGGCCCGCGGCGTGCGTGCGGGCGCCATGACGCCGAACCAGTTCGTCGCCAGCAGGTTCGGGAATCCCTGCTCGACGGTCGTCGGCAGTTCCGGCAGGAGCGACGTCCGTTGCTCGCTGGTGACGGCCAGCGCGCGGAGCTTGCCCTCCCGGATGAGCGGCACCAGCGGCGGCAGGTCCATGATGATCCCGTTCACCTGGCCGGAGACCGTGTCCATCGCCGCCGGCATCGCGCCGCGATAGGGGACGTGCGTGATGCGGATGTCGGCCGTCGTCTTGAGGAGCTCGATCGCCAGGTGTGGCAGGCCGCCATTGCCGGAGGAGGAGAAGGTCAGGTCCCGCTGCTTTCCGAGCGCGATCAGCTCCGCCAGCGTGCGCACGCCGAGCGTCGGATTGACGCAGATGACCTCCGGCGTCATCGCCACCGCGGCGACGCCGGCGAAGTCGCGCGCGGTGTCGTAGGGGATGTTCGCGTAGGTGTGCGGGCTGATGGCGAGCGCGCTCGCGCCGGCCAGGGTCAGCGTATAGCCGTTGGGCTCGGCACGCGCGACGTAGAGCGTGCCGATCGTGGCATTGGCGCCGGGGCGGTTGTCCACCACCACCGTGGTGCGCAGGATCTCGCCGAGCCGCGGCGCGAGGATCCGGGCGACGGAATCATTCGAGCCGCCGGCCAGGAAGCCCACGACCATCTGGATGGGGCGCTCCGGATAGGTCTGCGCATGGCCGTAGCGGGAGGCGAGCACGGTGCCCATGCCGGCAGCGCCGAGCACGTGGCGGCGGGAGATCTTGTCTTGGGACACTTTTTCCTCCTGGGTTTGTTGGGCCGTCAGTCCAGCCGGGCGACGATGCCTTTCATACTCCCTTCGGCGGATGGATAGCGTTCCATCACCAGCGGATCGTGGCCGGGGACAATGCGATCCGCATCGCCGGCCAGCTTCATCAGCGAGCGGAAGGTGTCGAGCGCGTCGCCCACATGGAAGACCAGCCGGAAGGGCCGCGATGCCGTGAGGTTCTCGTAGTAATGCGCGGTGTCCGAGGCGAGCACGAGCCAGCCGCTGCGCGTCCAGACGCGCACGAATTGCAGCCCCGGCGTGTGGCCGCTGCCGGGATGCACGGTGAGGCCGGGCAGGATCTCGTCGGCGCCGTCGTGGAAGTCGATGCGGCCGCCATAGTTCAGCTTCACCGCCTCCAGCACGTGGTCGAGCTCATAGGCGCGGCCGCAGCAGGCGTGGCGCATGTAGCGGCCGGTGGCGAAGGCCATCTCGCGATCCTAGAGATGGAAGCGCGCCGCGGGGAAGAGCCCGAGATTGCCGGCGTGGTCGTTGTGGAGATGCGTGACGATGACATGCGCCACCTCCGCCGGCTGGATGCCGAGGAGCGACAGGGTTTCCACCGGGCATCGGAGGAAGGTGCGTCCGCGCCGCTCGCCGACGTCGCGGCTGAAGCCGGTGTCGATGACGACGGTCGCCTCCGCGCTGCGGGCAACCCAGACATAGTAGTCCATCGGCAGCGGGCCATCATGCGGGTCCGGGTCGATGAAGGCCTCCGCGCGGCGGGCGCCGCGCGTGGCGTAGCGGATGGCGAAGACCTCGTATTCCGGCGGGGCGCTCATCCCGTCCCGCGTCAGTAGTGCGGGTGGCTGGGGCCGGGCGCCGGCCCGCCGACGGGATCGACATCCAGGCGCACGACGATGCCCGCGAGATCCGGCCGTGGGGCGGGGTAGCGGCGCATCACCTCGGGATCGTGGCCGGGGATGATGTGCTCGTGCGAGGGCGCCAGCTCCTCCAGCGTCTCGAAGCCCTCCAGCATCTCGCCGATATGGAAGGCCGTGGTGAAGGGTCGGCCGCTCTCCATGTTCTCGTAGAAATGCGTGACGTCGGAGGCGAGCACCACCGGCCCGCGCTTCGTGTTCACGCGCACGCATTGCAACCCCGCGGAATGCCCGCCGATGCGATGCAGCGTGATGCCCGGGGCGAGCTCCTTCATGCCGTTGTAGAAGCGCACGCGGCGGTCGAAGTTCAGCCGCACCATGCCGACGACGTCGTCGGGCTCGAAGGAATGCGCGAGCTTGGGGAAGCGCATGTAGCGGCCGGTGGCGTAGTGCATCTCCGGCTCCTGGAGATGGAATTGCGCCACCGGGAACTTATGGAAATTGCCGACGTGATCGTAGTGAAGATGCGTCAGCACGACATCCTTCACGTCAGCGGGATCGACGCCGACCAGCTTCAGCGATTCGATCGGGCAACGCAGGAACTCGCGCTTGCGGCGGATCGCGACCTCCTCGGTGAAGCCGGTGTCCACGACGATGGCGCGGTCGCCATCGACGGCCACCCACACGAAGTAGTCCATGGGCATCGGCGCGTCGTGCGGGTCGCCGCCGATGAAGTGCTAGTGGCGCTTCGCGTCACGCGCGGCGTAGCGGATGGCATAGAGGTCGTAGACGCCGCTCATTGGCGCCCCCTGCGGCGCACGCCCTGGACCATGTTCAACTCCCCATCGCCGACGTCCGTTTACGGCGTCGCATTACTTTTACGCTACGCCACGTAGCGGATGAGTCAAGCGATGGGAGCCAATCCGTCAGGCGTCCTGGAGCGGCCGCGCATAGTCGCGGCACTGTGCGGCCGTCGGCCGGGCGATGCCGAGATTCTCCCGCAGCGTCGAGCCCGCGTAATCCTTGTGGTAGAGGCCGCGCCGCTGCAGCTCCGGCACCACCAGCCGCACGAAATCCTCGTAGGAGCCGGGCATGTGCGTCGCCGCCATGACGAAGCCGTCGCAGGCGCCCCCGACGAACCACTCCTCCATCTGGTCGGCGATCATCTTCGGCGTGCCGACGAAGGCGTGATGCTCGCGGATCGTACCGCGGCCGGAGA
>JAQGHZ010000283.1 GCA_028291485.1 Rubritepida sp.
CTGCTGCTGACCCTTCCCCTCACCGCGGCCCAGGCCGTGGTCGGGAAATTCCTGGCCGCCTGGGCCTTCTGCGCCGTGGCCCTGGCCCTGACCTTCCCGCTATGGATCACGATCAACCTACTGGGCACGCCGGATAATGGCGTGGTCCTCACCGGCTATCTCGGCTGCCTGCTGGTGGCCGGCGCCTATCTCGCTATTGGAGCCGCCATCTCGGCGCTCACGCGCAACCAGGTGGTCGCCTTCGTTCTCGCCGTCGCCGCCTGCTTCCTCTTCGCGGCCGCCGGTTCGCCTGTCGTGACCGAGTTCCTCTCGGCCAACCTGCCCGTCATGGCGGATGTGGCGCGCGGCGTCTCGGTCAACGAGCGCTTCGCCGGCTTCACCCGCGGGGTGATCTCGGCGCGCGACTTCATCTTCTTCGCCAGCTTCATCGCCTTCTGGCTCTTCCTGAATGCGGTGATCCTCGAACACAAGAAGGCGGATTGATCCCATGCGGAACCGTCGCCTCACCTATTCGACCCTCGGCGTCCTGCTGGCCCTGGCGCTCGCCGTCGGCGTGAACCTGCTGGCCGACCGGACGCTCTACGCCGCCCGCGTCGACCTCACGCAGCAGCGCCTCTACACGCTTTCGCCAGGCACGCGGCAGGTGCTCTCCGGCCTGCAGGACCCGATCACGCTGCGGCTCTTCTACTCCCGCAAGCTGGGCACCGAGGTCCCGCAATACGGCACCTATGCCGAGCGCGTGCGCGAGATGCTGCGCGAATACGTCGCGGCCTCCGGCGGCAAGATTCGCCTCGAATTCTTCGACCCCGAGCCCTTCTCCGACGTCGAGGACCGCGCCATGGCGCTCGGCATGCAGGGCGTGCCGGTCGATCAGGGCGGCGAGCAGGTCTATTTCGGCCTCTCCGCCGCGAACCTGACGGATGAGGAGCGGAACATTCCCTTCTTCCAGACGGACCGCGAGCGCTTCCTGGAAGCCGACCTCACCCGCCTGATCTTCGAGTTGTCCCACCCCACGCGCCCGGTCCTCGGCGTCATGTCGCCCTTGCCGCTCAACGGCGATCCGCGCGCCATGATGATGCGCCAGCCGCAACTCGCGCAGCCGCAGGTAGTGATCCGCCAGCTGCGGGAAAGCTTCACCGTCCAGGACGTCCCGATGGACGCCCAGGTGATCCCGCCCGAGGTGCAGATCCTGCTCCTCGCCCATCCGCAGGGCCTGTCGGACACGGCGCAATACGCCGTCGACCAGTTCGTCATGCGCGGCGGCAAGCTGTTCCTGATGGTGGACCCGCACAGCGAGATGCAGGCCACCCGCCCCGGCCCCGGCGGCCGCCCGCCGACGGACACCGCCTCCTCCCTGCCGCGCCTGCTGAACGCCTGGGGCGTGGATGCGCCCTCCGACCAGGTGGTGCTCGACCTGCGCGGCGCCTGGCGCGTCCGCGCCGGACCCCAGGATCGCGTCCAGGCCGTGGACTACATCGCCTGGTTCAACCTCCAGGGCGACAGCATCAACCGCACCGAGGTCGCGACCTCGCAGATCGAGCAGGTCACGGTGGGCTCCGCGGGCTTCCTCGCCCCGCGCGAGGGCGCCGGCATCGAGTTCATCCCGCTGCTGACCAGTTCGGCGCAGTCCATGGTGGTGGACGCGGCCAAGGTGCGGACCGAGCCCTCGCCGACCCGCATCCTCGCCGACTTCCGCGCCGACGGGCAGCGCCGGGTCATCGCCGCCCGCATCCGCGGCAACCTGCGCACCGCCTTCCCCGACGGGCCGCCGCCCGTCGCCGAGGGCCAGGAGCGGCCGGCCGGCTTCCCCGCCCATCGCGCAGCGACGGAAGGCCCGGCCAACATCGTCGTCGCCAACGACGCCGACATCCTGGAGGACCGCTTCTGGGTCCGCGTGCAGGACTTCTTCGGGCAGCAGGTGGCCTCGCCCTTCTCGGGCAATGGCAGCTTCGTCTCCAACGTGGCCGATACGCTGGCCGGCTCCGACGCCATGATCAGCCTGCGCTCGCGCGGCGAGGGCCAGCGGCCCTTCGAGCTGGTGGACAACATCCGCCGCCAGGCTGACGCGCAGTTCCGCCAGTCCGAGCAGCAACTCACCGAGCGCCTGACCGCCACCGAGCGGCGCCTGCGCGAGTTGCGGCAGGGCACGGCGGCCCCGGGGGCCGAAGCCGGCGCCCGCAACACCAACCAGACCGTGATCACCCCCGAGCAGCGCGCCGAGATCGACCGCGCCCGCGAGGAGATCGCGGCCACGCGCCGCCAGCTGCGCGGCGTGCAATTGGAGCTCAGGCGCGACATCGAGACGCTGGAATTCTGGCTCCGTGTCTTCAACATCGCCTCCGTCCCGGTGCTGCTGACCCTCTTCGCGATCGCCCTCGCCGTGGTGAGGACCCGCCGTCGCGCGGCGGCCCGCGCATGATCGGGCGTCGCGGACTGCTGCTGCTGGGCGGGGCGACCGTCGCCGTGTTCGGCGGCGCGTACCTACTCAAGCCGCGGAACGAGTCCGAGGGCGTCTTCGTCCCCGGTACCCTCGCCTTCCCCGGCCTCGCGCCCCGGCTGGCGGACGCGCAAAAGATCGAGCTGGTCCGCCACGGCCAGGCGACCACGCTCAACCGCGACGGCGACAGCTGGCGCATCGAGCAGGCTGGCGGATACCCGGCCCGCGGCGAGCGCATCCGCGAGCTGCTGATCGGCCTCACCGAGCTCCGCCTCGTCGAGGAGCGCACCTCCGACACCGCCCGCCATGCCGAGATCGGCGTGGACGATCCGCGCAACGAGGGCAGCACCGCCGCCCTGCTGCGCGTGCTGGACGGCCAGGGCGGTGTGATCGCCGAGCTGGTCCTCGGCCGCCGCCGCGTCCGCACCCAGGGCAACGTGCCGGAATCCATCTATGTCCGCCGGCCGGCCGAGGCGAAATCCTGGCTCGCCGAGGGCCGGATGATCACCGATGCCGACCCGCAGCTCTGGATCAACCGCGACATGGCCACGCTGGCGCCCGACCGCCTGCGCCGCGTCGATATCCACCGCACCGGCGAGAGCCCGCTGGTCCTGGCCCGCGCCGGCGAGGTGGACGCGCCGCTGGAGATCGTGACGCCGGCGGACCACCCCGTCGCCGACCGCACCTCGCTCGACGAGGTCGCCCGCTCCTTCGACATGCTCACCTTCATCGAGGTCCGCCGCGCGGCGGAGGCACCGGGCGAGGCGCTGGGCGAGACGAAGTTCACCTACACCGACGGCCTCACCCTCACCGCCTGGCCGCAGCGCGACGGGCAGGTGCTCTGGGTCAAGCTGCGCGCCGAGGGCGACAGCGACGAGGCCAAGGCCTTCCAGGCGCGGTGGGATGGCTGGGCCTACCAGCTCGGCATCTGGAAAGAGAAGGCGATGATCCCGACCCTCGCCGACCTGCTGCCCCAGGCGCCGGCCAACGCGGACCCTGACGTGAATCCGGCCGCGCCGCCCCCGGCCGCTGCCCCGACGCCCGCCCCCGCCGCCGCTCCGTGACGAGCGGCCGATTCACGCTTCGGCGCTGCGCACCTTCGCGATCGGACGCTACATGACGACCGACGACCGCGAATATCCCGAGCGCCCCTGGGTCGGCATCGGCGTCGTGCTCTTCCGGGGCGACGAGGTGCTGCTGGTCCAGCGCGGCAAGCCGCCGCGCGTGGGCTCCTGGTCGCTGCCCGGCGGCGCGCAGCATCTGGGCGAGACCACCCAGACCGCCGCCCGCCGCGAGCTGCTGGAGGAGACGGGGCTCCAGGCCGGTCCGCTGATCCTGGCGGACGTGATCGACGCCATCTCGCTCGATGCGCGGGGCAAGCCGCGCTACCACTACACCATCGTCGACTACTGCGCGCATTGGCACGCGGGCGAGGCCACCCCCGGCGACGACGTCGCGACCGTCGCCTGGGCAGGACCGCAGCAGCTCGCTGCCTACAAGCTGACCAAGGCCGCGCTGGACGTCATCGCATTGTCGCGCGTGAGGCTTGCCGAAGTCGTAAAGTAAGCCCCAACATGGCCGTATCATTAAGGGATTCACGGCCATGATGTTGCGACGCAGCATGATTCTTGGGGCGAGCGCCCTCCCCTTGACCCTCGCCGCCCCGGCCGTGCGCGCCCAGGGCCGCCCGGTGCGCCTTGTCGTCCCCTTCCCGCCCGGCGGGGCGGTGGACCTGCTGGGGCGCATCATGGCCGAGAAACTGGGGGGCGTGCTCGGCACCAACGTCATCATCGAGAATCGCGGCGGCGCGGGCGGGATGATCGGTGCCGACTTCCTCGCCAAGGGCGACAAGGACGGCACGATGATCGGGCTGATCGGCGTCACCACCCTCTGCGCCTTCCCCTTCATGACGAGCCGGCTGCCCTTCAACCCGCGCACGGATTTTTCGCCCGTCTCGCAGATCACCGACGGCGCGCTGATGTGCGTGGTGAACGCCGAGAACGCGCGGCGCAACGGCTGGACGGATTTCCGGTCGATGATCCTCTGGAGCCGCGCCCATCCCGACCAGGTGAAGATGGGCAGCAGCGGCACCGGGACCTCGAGCCACATCAACTTCGAGGCGATCAACGCGGCGGCGGGGGCCAAGATCCTGCACGTGCCCTATCGCGGCGGCGGGCCAGCCATCACGGACACGTTATCAGGCACGATCGACATGATGTTCGACGTGATGCCGGCGCTGATGCCGCATGTGACGAGCGGGAAGTTTCTGGCCTTTGCCGTGAGCTCGCACGAGCGGCTCTCGATCCTGCCGGAGGTGCCGGGAATGAAGGATTTTGCCGACCTCGGCCTGGGGCAACACAACGTCGTGACCTGGAACGCGGTGATGGCGCCGGGCGGCACGCCGGCCGAGCACGTGAACCGGCTGCACGCGGCGATCAAGGCGATCGCGGCGCAGCAGGACTTCATCGATCGGCTGAAGCCGCTGGGCTACGGGACGGTGGTGAGCGAGACGCCGGCGGCGATGGGCGCGCTGATCGAGGCGGAGACGCCGGTTTGGCAGCGGCTGGTGCAGGTTTCGGGGGCCAGGTTGGAGTAGCCTCGCGCGCCCTGCTAAGCGCGCTCGATGGATCAGGCGGCGCCCCAGCGATTCGTATTCCTGGACGGGCTCCGCGGCTGGGCGGCGCTCGCGGTGGTGCTCTACCACATCTTCTGCGACGGCTTTCCCCTCAACGCCTGGGCCGCGACGGAGCTGCGGAAGTTCGTGCCCTTCAATGGCATGATCGCCGTGGACACCTTCTTCCTCGTCTCGGGCTTCGCGCTCTCGGTGAAATTCATTGCGACCGGCGAGCGGAGCGGGCTGCTGCGCATGGCGGTGGGGCGATACCTACGCCTGGCCATCCCGATCCTGGTCGCCTGCGCGGCGGTGCACCTGATGCTGGTGACCGGCGCGATCCCGCCCGCCGCCGAGCGGCCGCCGCCCTTCGACAGCGTCCTGGCCTTCGAGCCTGACATCGGCCACCTGCTGCGCTTCTCGCTGTACGAGGTCTTCGTCTCCTTCAGCTTCGCGCGCACCTATATCGGGCCGCTCTGGACAATCCCGATCGAGGCGCTGGGCTCGGTCCTGGTGCTGGGGACGCTGGCCGTGGTGGGTCGCCGGCCGTGGCGCTGGGCCGTCTATCTGGCGCTGCTCGGGCCGCTGCTGGCGGTGGGCAGCCAGCAGGCGCTTTTTGTCATGGGGATCCTGCTGGCCGAGTTGCACGCGCAGCGCTGGCAGGAACGGCTGCCGCCCTGGGTGTTCGTGGCGAGCCTGCTGGTTGGCTGCGGCTTCTCCTTCGTGGTGGCCTGGGCCAACACGGCGGAATCGCTGCTGGGCGTGACGGCCTTCTGCGTCGGCTGCATCGGATGGGCGCCACTGCGCCGGATACTCTCGGGCCGGCTGAGCGCGGCGCTGGGGACGCTCTCTTTCCCGCTCTACCTCGCGCATGGGCCGATGATGTTCGCGGTGGGAATCCCGCTGACGCAGGCGGCGGGCGGCGACCCGGTGCTGAAGGTGCTGGCAGGGGTCGCGGTGGTCGGCCTGTCGGTGCTGGCAGCGCTGCCATTGATCTCGGTGAACGAGTTCGCGATCCGGCTGGCGCGGCGGATGGGGAGAGTGGTGACAAACCCAGGGCTCCGAGCCGCGATGGCAGGACGCTGATGCCGCACGGGTGAGCAGGATTTTGTGGAGCGGCCGAAGCCACTGGGTTACGGGACGGTGGTGAGCGAGACGCCGGCAGCGATGGAGCGCGCTGATCGAGAGCGAGACGCCGGTTTGGCAGCGGCTAGTGCAGATTTCAGGGGCTAGATTGGAGTAATTATCTTCACCTATTCAATAAATCAAACTTAAATCGAAACGCCCTCTCTAAATTTATTAGCTCACTTGATTTAATTACATGTCCCAGGTGCATCATATCTCTTACGTTAAATTCGACAACTTTTCCAAGTTCTATTTGTCCAGATCGGTTAATTGTTGGGCCACTGTATAGAATTCCAATTAAATATTGACTTTGCCTTGAAAAAGATCCTCTTATACTAGAGTCGCGTCGAAAAATAACTGGAGAACCGGATGAACCTGGAAAACAGGCCAAATCTACCATGAACTCTTTTTTGCCATTGTAATCCTTAAAGAGAGGCGTGGCAGTTATACCCCGCCGAGCAATCGGAATTTCGTTCGCACTATCATAAAGCCCATTTGGGCAGCCGATCATTATAACATCTTCGATCGCATCAAAATTACGCCACTCCATCTCAGTAGGAATGTCATTTTTTCGAATACAGACTGAATATGGGAACCCCTCGCCTTGAAATTGGCTAACAATTTCGTCGAGTATAAAGATCGCGCAAAGATCCACGTCGGGATCGGGATGATTAATTACCAGATTCTCATTTATTGGGATTCGGCAATTTTTAACACTCCCCAATGATTTATGATTATTCGGATCATCCGTCATGTGGATACTTACAACTATATGAGAACAATTCGAAATCACATGCTTATTCGTGACTAGAAGAGGTATAAAACCGTTGTCTTTCAGATCAACTTGATAATAAAATCCGGTACCAGATCCAATCTGTTCTGTTTTATTATACCTATTTATTTTTGTTGCACAATAAAACAATGCTTCTGCGTCTGCGGTCATTACTATATCTCCATAAGAGCACGCAGGATATTTATATTAACCAGCAATATTATCGATCAATCTCACTTGCCCCAACCAAGCCGCCCCCAGCAGGCGTCCCGGTTCTCTCAACTTCTCCATCTCCGAAAAATTCCGCTCACTCCGCAGCGCCACATAATCCACCTGCCGGAACCCAGCCTTCCGCAACCGCACCTCCGCCTCCCCGCAGGCCTCCGCCGCCGTCGCGCCGGCCTTCAGCCGCTCCGCCGCATGCGCCAGCGCCGCATGCAGCACCACCGCCTTCTCCCGCGCCTCCGGATCCAGGTAGGCATTCCGCGAGGACAGCGCCAAGCCATCCGCCGCCCGCACGGTGGGCACCGTCTCGATCGCGACCGGCAGCGCCAGGTCCTCCACCACGCGGCGGATCACCATCACCTGCTGCCAGTCCTTCTCGCCGAAGACAGCCACATCCGCCCGCGTCAGCCCGAAGAGCCGCGTGCAGACCAGCGCCACCCCGCCGAACATCTGCGGCCGGT
>JAQGHZ010000316.1 GCA_028291485.1 Rubritepida sp.
CCGCCATGCTTCGCTCCATATTGCCGCTGCTCGCGTCATTCGCCTGCCTGATCGGCGGGCAAGCCTCGGCCCAGCCGGCCTGGCCCACCCGGCCGATCCGCATCGTCGTGACCTTCCCGCCCGGCGGCGCCTCCGACATCGTAGCCCGCGTGCTTGCCGACGCACTCGGGCCGAAGCTCAACGCCCGCGTGGTGGTGGACAACCGGCCCGGCGCCGGCGGCACGCTCGCGGCCCAGCACGTCGCGACGCAGCCGGCCGACGGCTACACGCTCATGCTCTCCAACACAGCGCCCATCGTGACCTCGCCGCCGCTCTACCGGGCGCCGGGCTACGACCCGCTGACCTCCTTCACCCACATCGCCTATCTCGGCTCCACGCCGATGGTGGTGGTGACCAACCTCTCCGTGCCCGCGACCGACCTGGCCGGGCTGATGGCCTGGATGCGCGCGCAGCCCGCGCCGGTGACCTACGGCACCTCGGGCATTGGCTCGGTCGGCCACGTGGTCGGCACGATGTTCACGGCGCAGACGGGCATCCTGCTGAACCACGCGCCCTATCGCGGCTCCCAGCCCATGCAGGCGGATATCCTGGGCGGCTCCATCCTGCTCTCCTTCGACACGCTGCCGGAGAACGTCGAGAACATCCACGCCGGCCGGCTGCGGCCCTATGCCGTGACCTCGCCGGCCCGCCAGCCCAGTGTCCCGGAGATTCCGACGACGGCGGAGGGCGGCCTGCCCAACCTGGTGGCGCTGAACTGGCTCGGCCTGACCGGCCCGGCGCGGCTGCCACCCGCGATCGTCGATCGGCTGCACGCCGAGACGACGGCGATCCTGCAGACCCCGGCCTTCCAGGAGCGGCTGGCGACTGTCGGCATCGTATCGGGCCAGATGAGCCAGCCGGATTTCGTGACCTTCGTCGCCAACCAGGTGAACACGGTCGGTGCTACCGTGCGGTCCATGGGAATCACCAACGACTGACCATGGCCGCCGACGAGGAGTTTCTCCGCCGCGCCATCGCCCTCTCCGCCGAGGCCGCCGCCACGCCCGGCTGCGAGCCCTTCGGCGCCGTCGTGGTGCGTGACGGCGTGATCGTGGGCGAGGGGTTCAACCACTCGGCCGCGCGCTTCGATCCGACCTCGCATGGCGAGACCGAGGCGATCCGCGACGCCTGCGCGAAGCTCGGCACGCTGGATCTCACGGGCTGCACCGTCTTCAGCTCCTGCGAGCCCTGTGCGCTCTGCGTGGCGACGATGCACGTCACCGGCATCGCGCGCGTGGTCTATGCCGCCTCGCTGGCGGACAGCGCGGAGGCGCTGGCCGGCGTGCCGAAGTCCATCCGCCGCGGCGGCAACGTGGCCGAGCTGCGGCGGGAGGCCGGCGTGCCGATCGGCGCCGGGCGGATCGCGACGCGCCAGGCGCTGGTCGCGGAGGCCGTCGCCGTGCTCGACGCCTGGGCCGCCAGGCCGATCGCCTGAAACCAGCGGGCGTCTGAAACCAGCAGGCGCCTCCGCCGATCTTCGCCCATCTAATGGCGGCGCGGCGTGCCCGGCTTTCGCGACGCCCGACGCGCCGGTCCGTCCGTCGGCGCGCTGTGCGTGCTGACCCAATCGAGCGCACCGGGAGTCTTGTTCCAGGCGGGTTTCGCCTCCTCGACATAGACCTGCGCTTCGCTGGCCTCGCCCGGGCTGTAATAGAGCGGCTGCCTCTTCGGCATCGCCTTCGTCCCGCACAGGAAGGCGGCAACATGCGCGTTCGACGCCATGGCCTCCGACAGGGCCCGCTGGCTCGCCGCGCCGGCGCCGTCGCGGCGAAAGGCCGCGAGAGCCGCCGTCCATCGCCACTGTGCCATGTCGTCCTCGCGGTATTGCTCCAGCAGCGCCGCGAGCTCGTCGTCCCGCCCGAGCTCGGCCAGCCAGTTCACCAGGATGTAGCGGACCCCCTGATTGTCGTTGGGGTTGAGGCGAAGCATGGCCTGAAGGTGCTCGACGGCCTGGCCGGTCTCGCCGCGGTGCCAGAGGGCGCTGGCGAGGCCGAAGCGGAGCCGCATATAGGGGCGGGTCTCCATGAAGCCCCAGAACTCGCCTTCCATCCGCTTGAAGTCGCGGCCGAGGGCCTCCCTCCCGGCCTTCTCCCCAGCCGTCCAGAATTCTAGCGCAGCCTCCGAGCCGGGCGGGCTGTGTTCGGCGAGAATTCCGTAAGCGTCGGCGCAAAGCGGGCTGATCTGGAGGGCTTTTGTCGCGAGGGCGATGCGGCGCTTGGCCGTCCTCGCATCCCATGCCTGGAAGACGAGTTCCTGAGCTTGATACAGCGCGTCCTCGACGGCCGACCGCGATGGTGTCCGGGCCACCGCGCCTATTCCCCCGCCTGCTGCGTTGCGAGCGCCTGTCCCAGCTTCATCGACCAACTCCGCCGTGTCCTGCCGTGGGGCAAGGTTATGGGCGGGGGGTCGCCCTGGCAACGCCGCCCGTCTAGCCTGCGCGAAGGAGGAAGCCGGATGCGTTTTGACTTGCCCGACACCCCGCCGGAGTCCGAGGCGCTGCGCGCGGAACTGCGCGCTTTCCTCGCCGATGCCGGCTGCGAGTGGTCGCCGGCCACGCGCGCGCGCTCCTGGATGGGCTTTGACCGCGGATTCTCGCGCGCGGTGGGCGAGCGCGGCTGGATCGGCATGACCTGGACGAAGGCATACGGGGGCCACGAGCGCAGCAGCCTCGAGCGCATCACCGTGCTGGAGGAGATGCTGGCTGTGGGCGCCCCCGTCGGCGCGCATTGGATTGGCGACCGCCAGTCGGGTCCGCTCATCCTGCGCCTGGGCACCGAGGAGCAGCGGCTGCGCATCCTGCCCGGCATCGCGCGCGGCGAGTTGGCCTTCTGCATCGGGCTGTCCGAACCCGACGCCGGAAGTGACCTCGCCGCCCTCCGCACCAAGGCCGAGCGGACCCCCGACGGCTGGGTGCTGAACGGCCGCAAGATCTGGACGACCTTCGCGCATAAGAGCGACTACATGATCGCCCTCGTCCGCACCTCGCCCGCGCCGGAGGGCGGATCGCGCCATGCGGGCCTCTCGCAATTCCTGGTGGACCTCACGCTGCCCGGCATCACCATCCGCCCGATCCGCGATCTCGCCGGCGAGGAGAGCTTTAACGAGGTCACCTTCGACGACGTCGGCCTCCGGCCAGACGACCTGCTCGGCCAGGAAGGTGCGGGCTGGGCCCAGGCCACCTCCGAGCTCGGCTTCGAGCGCAGCGGGCCGGACCGCTATCTCTCCTCCTTCCCCGCGCTGACGGCCGGCATCGACGCGCTGAACGCCGCGCCGCAACCGGGGGCCGAGATCACGATCGGCCGCATGGTCGCGCGGCTGGCGACGCTGCGGGGCATGTCGCTCTCGGTCGGCGGCATGCTGGAGCGCGGTGAATCCCCGCAGGTCGAGGCGGCGCTGGTGAAGGATGCCGGCAACCTCTTCGAGCAAGCGCTGCCCGAGCATCTGCGCAACCTGCTCGACCCCGGCGACGCCTCGCCGGAGCTGCGCGGGATGCTGGGCGTCCTGGCGCAGCTCGCGCCCACCTTCAGCCTGCGGGGCGGCACGCGCGAGATCCTGCGCGGCATCATCGCGCGCGACCTTGGCTTGCGTTAGGGACTGTGCCGGCATGAGCGAATTGCGCGCGATCCTGGTCGAGCAGGTGGACCGCCTCATCGGCGATGCCGGCGGCATCGCCCTGCTGCGCCAGGTGGAGGCCGGCGAATGGCCGGAAAAGCTCTGGGCGGGGCTGGAAGAGCAGGGGCTCAACCTCGCTCTGGTGCCCGAGGAGGCCGGCGGCGTCGGCCTCTCCTGGGGCGATGCGGTGGCCATCTGGCAGGTGCTGGGCCGCCACGGCGCGCCGGCTCCGGTCGCCGAGACGATGCTGGCGGCGGCGCTGCTGGCCAGTGCCGGCATCGAGGTGCCCGAGGGGCCGCTCGGCCTGGCCTGCGGCAACGCGGCCGTGCCCTATGGCCGGCACGTGTCGCGGATCGTCCTGCTGGAGGGCAGCACGGTGGCCCTGCATGAGGCGGGCGAGGCGACGCCCGATGGGAATATCGGCCGCGAGCCGCGCGACGCGATGACGCCCGGTCCGCGCATCGCCCGCGCGCTGCTGCCGAACCAGTTCGGTCCGCGCGCCGGTCTGCTCGGCCGGGCGCTGATCCGGTCCTCGGTGATCGCGGGCGCGCTGGAGCGCGTGCTGGCGCTGACCGTGGACTGGGCGAATACGCGCAAGCAGTTCGGCCGCGCGATCGGGAAATTCCAGGCCGTGCAGCAGCAGCTCGCCGCCATGGCCGGCGAGGTCGCGGCGGTCGGCGTCGCCGTCGGCCAGGCTGCGCGGGCCGCCGACGCGCATGGGCTGTCCGGCGCCGCCTTCGAGATCGGCTGCGCCAAGGTCATCGCCGGCGAGGCCGCGACCCTGGGCGCCGCCACGGCCCATCAGGTCTTCGCCGCTATCGGCATCACCGAGGAGCACGAGCTGCACCACTTCACCCGCCGGCTATGGTCCTGGCGCGAGGAGGGCGGCACGGAGCGCTTCTGGGCCGCCGAGATCGGGCGTGCCGCACTGTCGCGGGGCGGCGCGAACCTCTGGCCCGACCTCACCGCACGCGACCCCCAGGCGTCCGATGACCGCAGCGCCGCTGGTGCACAGGTCTGAATCGGCCGCCCGGCAAAGGAACCCGACACATGGCTGACTTCCTTAGGATCGAGCAGGACGGCCCGGTCGTCACGATCACCCTCAACGCCCCCGAGCGCCGCAACGCCATCTCCAGCTTCGCCGATTGCGACGAGGTCGAGGCGGCCTGCAAGCGCATCGCGCGCGACGACAGCCTGCGCTGCGTCATCGTCACCGGGGCCGACCCGGCCTTCTGCGCGGGCGGCGACCTCAAGGGCATGCGCGACCGCACCGGCATCATGGCCGCCACCAGCGCGGCCGAGATGCGGGAGAACTACCGCCGCGGCATCCAGCGCATCCCGCTCGCGCTGTGGGAGCTGGACCTGCCGACCATCGCCGCCATCAACGGCCCGGCGATCGGCGCCGGCCTCGACCTCGCCTGCATGTGCGACATGCGCATCGCCAGTGACAAGGCCATCTTCGCGGAGAGCTTCGTGCGCGTGGGCATCGTCCCCGGCGACGGCGGCGCCTGGCTGCTGCCGCGCGCGGTGGGCCTCGCCATGGCGGCCGAGATGTCCTTCACCGGCGATCCGCTGAACGCCGAGCAGGGGCTGGCCGCGCGCCTCGTCTCGCGCGTGGTGCCGCATGCGGAGCTGATGTCGGCCGCGAAGGACCTGGCCGCGCGCGTGGCGAAGAACCCGCCCCAGGTGCTGCGCATGACCAAGCGTCTGCTGCGCGAGGGGCAGCATATGTCGCTGGCCTCGACGCTGGAGCTGTCGGCCTCCTACCAGGCGATCGCGCAGGAGACCGAGGATCACAGGGAAGCGGTGAGCGCCATGCTGGATAAGCGGCAGGCGACCTTCACCGGGCGATAGGACCGGCGGCCGGCAACCTTCGGCCCGGCCTGCGGAGCAGACCCATCGAGGGGCCTTGCCCCTCGATCACCCCGGCAGGACACTTAGCGTCCTGCGTCTTTCGAACCAGCGTGGCTGAAGACTCAGCCGCGGCCTTCCCATGGCATCAGCGAGGCCTTGATCGTCAGGAAAGGCACGTTCGCCTCCGGCGTGACGCTGTCCATGAAGACGATGGCGTTCGCCACGTTCTGCACGTCCATGGTGGCCTCCACCATCATCTCGCCGCTGGGCTGCTTCACGCCCTTCGTCATGCGCTGCGTCATGCTCGTCGCCGCATTGCCGATGTCGATCTGGCCCGCGACGATGTTGTACTTCCGCCCGTCCAGGATCAGCGACTTCGTCAACCCCGTGATCGCGTGCTTCGTCGCGGTATAGGCCACGCTGTCCGGCCGCGGCGTATGCGCTGATATCGAGCCGTTGTTGATGATGCGCCCGCCCTGGGGCGACTGCTCCTTCATCATCCGGAAGGCCTGCTGCGCGCAGAGGAAGGAGCCGGTGAGGTTCACATTCACCACCTCCAGCCACTTCTCCACCGGCAGGTCCTCGAGCAGGAAGCCCTGCACGCCCATGCCGGCATTGTTGAAGAGCAGGTCGCAACGGCCCCACTTGGACTTCACGGCGGCGAAGAGCTTCGCCACGCCCTCGGGCGAGGCCACGTCGGTCGCGACCGGCATGGCATTGCCGGAATTCGCGCCGGCCATCTGCGCCGTCTCGTCCAGCGCCTCCTGGCGCCGCGCGACGAGCGCGACGCGATAGCCCGCCTTCAGCAGGCCCAGCGCCGAGGCACGCCCGATGCCCGTGCTCGCCCCCGTGACCACCGCTACCTTGCTCATTCGACATCCCTCACTGTTGCCGGGCCGATTTGCCTGGCGCCGAAGTCGGCGCCCCGGACCGGACCGGTTCGTTTGCGGCGCAAGATTGCGTCGGCCGCGCGAAGCTCGCAATCTCACCCCATGGAAACGCATCTCGAATTCACTTGCGTCCCCGCCAACGCGAAGACGCACCCGCCCCGCCACAAGGCGCCGCCCGGAAGCTGCGACAGCCACTTCCACATCTTCGGCCCCTACGGGCGCTTCCCCATGAGCGCGTCGCGGCCCTACACGCCGCCGCCGGCCTCGATCAGACATTATCTCGACATGGCCAGGACCCTCGGCCTGGACCGCCGGGTGGTGGTGCAGGCAAGCGTCTACGGCACCGACAACCGCGTCACGATGGACGCCGTGGCGCGCTTGGGCCGTGACACCGCGCGCGCGGTCGTCGTCGTGGACGAGGGCTTCCTGCCGGCCGAGCTGAAAGAGCTCGCCGACG
>JAQGHZ010000331.1 GCA_028291485.1 Rubritepida sp.
CCCTCGGTGAAGACGCGCTCTATCCAGTTGCGGATGCCATCGATGTCATCCCGGTTCACCGGGGTCGCGAAGACCAGCGGCAGCCCGATCACCAGGAACTCCACCACCACCATGATGACAGCCGCGGTGTTCGGGCCGAGCTTCAGCCGGTCGGTGAGCGCGCGGTAGGCGGGCCAGGTGCAGAAGACCAGGATCACCGCCCAGAGCAGGGAGGAGATGAAGGGCTTCAGCACGAGGAAGCAGCCGGCCGCGAGGGCGGCCGCTGCGACGAGGGCGACCAGCCGCGCCAGCTGTTCCTTGGATTCCATCATCAGACCTTTGCCCGGAACCGGTTCGCGCTACAATGCGGTTGTGAACGTCCTCGCACCACCCCGGCCCAGGCTGTCCATCGAGGTTGTCTTCGACCTCGTCTGCCCCTGGTGCTACCTCGGCATCCGGCGGCTCATGCGCGTCCTGGCCGGCCGGCACGACATCCAGCCCGACCTGCAGTGGCGGCCCTTCCTGCTCAACCCCGAGATCGCGCCGGGCGGCATTCCCCGGCAGGATTGGCTCACCAGAAAGTTCGGCGGCGAGGATCGGGCGCGGCGCCTGCACGGCACCATCACCGACCTAGGCCGGGCCGAGGGGATCCATTTCCGCTTCGACATGGTGCGCCGCATCCCGGCCAGCCTGGACGCGCACCGGCTGCTGCGCTGGGCCGCGCGGCAGGACAATGTGGACCTGCTCGTGGAGCGGATCTTCTCCGCTTATTTCTGCGAGGGGCTGGATATCGGCCAGCACGCCACCCTCGCCATGCTGGCCGGCGAGCAGGGCTTCGACGCCGCGGCCGCGCTGCGCTTCCTCGCGGGGCCCGGCGAGATGGAGTGGGTGCACCTGGAAAACCTCCGCGCCCATCGGCTCGGCATCAATGGCGTGCCCTGCTTCCTGGTGGAGGGCGAGCACGCCATCGCCGGCGCGCAGGAGCCGGAAGTGCTGGAACGGCTCATCGAGGTCGCCTTGGCCTTCTGATCGCGTCAGGCCGAATAAATTTACGTCAAGATGCCGTGTAATTCATTGTCAGAATCGCGCTGAGTATCAGATTGTGACCATTCGGTCGCAAATCGCAGATTCGTGAGGTTTTCACAGTGGGTCGTTTGCTTCGTGCTCTCCGCCCGGCCCGCTGGCGCTGGGCGTTCGTCCTCCCCCTCCTTTCAACCCTGGTGTTCGCCCCCGTCGCCGCCCGATCTCAGGAAGCTCTTCCCCGGATGTATGCCGGCGAAACGGCCGCAACCTGGCTCAGCGAGCTGCGCGGCGGCCTGAGCTGGCACGATCCGGCCTGGCTGGCCGGCGGACGCGAAAGCGGCCTGGACATCAACGGCGAGCTGCTTTTCGTGACGCCCTTCCCCCGCGCCTGGGCGGAAGGCCTCTCGCCGACCTGGCGCTGGCTGGCCATGCCCCGCCCGCACATCGGCTTCACCGCCAATACCGCGGGCAACACCAGCTCCGGCTATGCCGGCGCGACCTGGACCGTGCCGCTGGCCCGCGACGTGTTCCGCCGCGGCGACGCCATCCGCTTCGATATCTTCGGCGGCGCCGCCGTGCATGACGGGCTGCGGAACACCCATCTGACCGATCGCAAGTCGCTGGGAAGCAGCCTGCTGTTCCGCGTGGGCGGAGAGATCGGATACCAGTTCACGCCGCGCTATTCGGTGTCGATCTTCCTCGACCACATGTCGAATGGCGGACTGTCGCGGGTGAATGAGGGGCTGAATACGGTAGGCATGCGGTTCGGCATCGGGTTCTGAGGAACCCGGGAGGGGTTTTGCCCCTCGCCAGACCCACCCCACCAGGGAACACCGTTCCCTATTTACTTCGATTTCAAGTAAATTTGATCGGAGAGACAAGGACCTAAGGTTCTTGCCGGGGGTGTCTGACCTATCCGGCGGCTGCATGATGCCGGGTCACCGCACTTGGCCGATTAGGGAGGCGAGCCGGCCCGGCCGGGGCGTCAGCCAGCCGCGCCGCAGGCGTCGCTGCACCGCGCCATCTCCGGGCGGAGCCAGGACAGGAAAGGTGCGACGCGGCTGCGCATGGCGGCGGTCGCAGGATGCACAATGCTGTAGGCGGCGCCGAGGACCACGACGTCGGCCCGGAGGGCCACCAGGCGGCCTGCCGCGACATCCGCCGCCGCCGCCGCCAGCAGGGTTGGCGCCACGATCAGCCCCTCACCGGCAAGTGCCGCCTCATAGGCGATGTAAAAATGCGCGAATCTGCGGCGCGGCTGTCCGAGCCGAGATACGCCCGCGGCGACAAGCCAGCGATCAAGATCGCCGGATCGCGTCTGGCTCTCGCACAGCGCCAGCTGTTCCGGCGCGGCTGCGCCGTGGGCCAATGCCGGCGCGGCCGCGCTCGGCCAACGCCCGCGCGACAAAGGCCGTCAGGATGTCGTGGCGGCGAATGACCTCGGCTGTAGAGGCCATTTGACGCGCCCCGCCTGCCGGTGCTCGGCCGCGCCAAGGATACGCGCCATATGCTGAAGATGCCGTCGCCGCTCTCGGTCGGAACAACGCTACGTCCATCAATGGCACTTCAAAGGAAGGCCCGAGCACCTGTCTGAAATGTCGCGCGGTGCGGGCCCGCGTGTCATTGGCGCCCTGCTAAGCCGCCTGCGCCTGGGTCGCGACCTCCAGCAACTTCGCCACCAGGCCGCGCGCAGCCTTCACGCGCACCTCGAAAGGCAGTTCGCGCAACAACGCCAGCTTGTGGTCGGGGCGCAGGTTGATGATGCCCTTCTGGCTCGACACCCAGGCCACCAGCCCCGCCGGATTGGCGAAGCGGTTCTTGTGGAAGGCGATGACGACGCCCTTCGGCCCTGCGTCGACCTTCTCCACGCCCGCCGCACGGCATTGCAGCTTCAGCCCGACGACCTGCAGCAGGTTCTCCACCTCGACGGGGATCGGCCCGAAGCGGTCGGCCAGCTCGGCCGCGACCGCCTGGACCTCGGCATCCGTCGTCAGCGCGCCGATGCGGCGGTAGAGGCCGAGGCGGACGGGCAGTTCCTGCACATAGCTCTCGGGGATGAGCACCGGCAG
>JAQGHZ010000340.1 GCA_028291485.1 Rubritepida sp.
TGATAAAGCGAATGAGTCCTCCCGAAGCCTGACCCTCTTCGACAATGCGATGATGCGCGGCTGGCGAGATCAGCAATCCGACGACAACGACCAGCAGGATCAGCACGAGAAGTTGGAGCGATTTCTCCAACTCGGGCAATTCCGGGAAAGCGTTCTGAAACGGCGCTTGAAGTTGGAAGCCGAGGAGGATTTGCGCGCCAAGCATCAGCATGCGCACCTCATCCAGTGCCGTCTTGGTCTTCCCCGATACGCTCACGGCGCTTTATCGCTTTCGCGGCCGCCCTTATCGCCCTGGCCGAGCTTCGCCGCCGTCTCCGCGTGTTGGTGCGCAGCGAGATTTGCTTACGTTTACGACCTCTTTGAATTTCCCCTCCTCGTCGCGGAAGCGCTGGTCCGTGCCGGTATCGATGAGCTCTCGCCTGGCAGGGATTGTGGTTCCCCCTATGCTGTCCTCCTCCTAACGCGCCGATTTCCTGCGCGTTTCAGCAGGCTCTGGTCGGCTCGGCCCATCCCTGCAGCGTCTTACCCGGCCCGCCGAGTCAGGCCGCTCGCATCCCCAATGTGCCAGTGATCGGCTCGATCGAGCGTGCGGAATTCCTCCCAGGTGCGAGGCACCGCGACCCGGCGCGCCGGGCCGCTTCGTGTTCAGACGATCAGTGGCCGATCGGACGATCCGGGCCCGTGTAGCCAGTCCAGCCGCCGGCCCGGTAGTCCGCCTCACGCGCCGCCACATCGACATGCGTATAGCGGTCCAGAATCGTGCGCGCTTCGAGTTCACGCGAGTCGTCGATCTTCACGGTCACGAGGCTACCGCCGCGCCGCAGACCTTCTGCGTAGACGTGCGCATCCCTCTCGCTGACACCCAGGCCGGTGAGGCTTCCGACAAGCCCGCCGGCTGCGGCGCCGGCGCCCGCACCTGTCAGCGTGGCAGCGAGGATGCCGGCCGCGACGATCGGGCCGAAGCCGGGGATCGCGAGGGCGCCGAGCGCCGCTGCGAGACCGGCGCCGCCGCCGACGACGGTACCGACGGTCGCACCTGTGGCGGCACCCGACTTGGCTTCATGCTCGTCGACCACAGGTTTCGTGCCATAGCGGTTGTCGGCGTTCCCCGCTGCGATGCCGATATCGGCATGTGAAAAGCCCGCAGCCTCGAGATCCCGCACGGCGGCGAGAGCGTCGTCATGCGTATCGAAGAGACGGCTGATGGTCTTGGTGGCCATGATGTTCTTCCTTCCGTGTGATGCTGCCGTCAGACCTATCGAGCAGCCGGGGCGCTGCCGGCGACGACATTGCCCCGGAAGTCGAGGCCAACCGCCGTCTCGGCGCCGTTCCGCGTGGCGCGGCCGCGCCAGACGCCCTGATCGTCCTTCTGTAGGCCGGTCACGTTGGAGAAGCCGGCCGCTTCGATGCGGCTGCGCGCCTGGCCTTCCGTGAAGCTGTTGGAACCCGCCACAGGTGCGGTCGTGCCGGGCGGCGCAGAGGTGGAGGGCTGATTTTGCGCAGAAGCGAAAGGTGCCGCGAGAATAGTCGCGGCAAACGCCAGCGCCGCAATGGTGGGCCGCATGGGTAGTCCTCCTTTTCTTTTGCCGGGCGCGCCGATTGCGCTCGCGTCTGCCTAACGGTTCAGGACGCGTTTCGTTCCTTCTCAATGCGAACAATTCGGTGGTCGCGCAGGCTTCCTAAGATGAGATAGTTTATTAATTTCATTCACTTGGAACTGCGCGGTCACTGGGGACTGCGGAACTCGTTCCGCCGCTGATGTTTCAGCGGTGCGCGTGGAGCACTTCCGTTCCACCGCAGCGGAGGGACCCACATGGCACAACACAAAAACACCCGGGCAACGTTTCTCGGCGTCGGTCTGGGAGCCTCGATTCTTCTCGCGCCGGCGGTCGGCTGGGCGCAGGGCGCCACGGCGAGCCAAGGCGGCTAGGCTCCGCGGCCTTCAGTTGCCGCGCCGAATACGGCCTGCCCTCCAGGGACGGCGATGCCGAGCGCACCGGCAACGGGCGGCATGTCTTCGCTTGGCAACGCGACGCGCGGCGAAGCCACGGGCCCAGGGACTGCTCCACCATCTCGGCCGGGTGGCGTACTGGCACGGGCGCCACCGGCGGCACGGGCGGATCCACGTCCGGCCAGGGCGGCGGTGGGTAAGCTCGACGCCGATCAGGAAAACAAAGGGGCGGGCACCCGTCGCATGATCTTCACCCCCCTTCGTCCCGGCCCGGCACCCGAGCGAAGGCCAGGGCACCTAGCGCCGGTATTACGAAGGATGGGCCTGCTCGCTTGCCCTCGCTCCCGCGCACGGGATCGGGCAACGGCAAGGCCCCTTGTCGTTGTGCTCAGGGATACTGGAGCTGCGACATGGACACCGGGTTCGCCCGTCAGCCGCAAGGCGCCGCGTTGCATACGTTCCTGCGCGACCCGATTTTCGGGGCCGCTGCCGGGATCGCGCGCATGCCCTGGATTCCGCCGCCGGCTTCCTGCCCGTGGATGACTCGACGAGATCAGCAGACCGGCCTTCTGCTGGCACCTGCTGGCCGAGGCCCGTGGGCTGGACCCGGCGCGCATCGCCGCCCTTTACGATCCGGACGCCCCGCGTCGGACCGCCGCCTTCCTCGACGCCGCGGCGGATCGTCATGACCAATAGCCGTGCCCGGGCGGGCAGGCGGAGGCGGCAATCTGGCCAGTCGGTCACGGGCGAGCGCATCCGCGACAAGATCGCGGCCTCCGAACGCAAGGGCTGTGGGTCGGCGGCGCCGTTGCGCTCGGCCATCCCCAGCGACTGGCGGGAACAGCGCGTGGCACTCGGCTTCGCCTGACCGGGATCAGCGTCGGCAATCCAACGCCCGTTCGAATCATCAGACATCGAGCACGCTCTGACGAACGCGCAGGGCCGGCCCATGGCTGCGCCGATTCGGCACCTCAGCCTGCCTGTCCTGACCCGATCCGTACTGCCGAAATCGCCCGGAGAGACAGAGCCGCCATTCGCCGGCTTGAATCCGGCCCATCGCCCGTCTCTCAGGTACGACGGGCAGGATGCCCTCGCGTGTCGGGTCG
>JAQGHZ010000387.1 GCA_028291485.1 Rubritepida sp.
TGCTGACCGACAACGGCTTCGGCGCCCGCGCCAACAGCCCCGACGCCATGCTGATGTTCCACCGCCTTCGCCCCGACTTCGCGACCGGCCGCGTGGAGATGCTGCGCACCATCTTCCTCAGCGACCCCAACGGCGTCGTGCCCTTCCGCATCACCACCGAGGGCAGCAACGAGCGCTACCTGACCGGCGCCGACTTCGACCCCGAGAGCCTGCAGCCCCTGCCGGACGGCACCTTTTATATCGGCGAGGAATTCGGCCCCTACCTGATCCAGGTGGATGCCGAGGGCCGGGTGATGCGCGTGGTCGAGACCCGGATGGAGAACGAGGTCATCCGCTCGCCCGACCATCCGTCGCTCTCCACGCCCGCGACGCCGACGGGCACCGTGAACTTCCGCGCCCGCCGCTCGGGCGGCTACGAGGGCATGGCGCTGACGCCGGACGGCCAGACGCTCTGGGCCCTGCTGGAGCAGCCGCTCTTCGTCGCCGGTACCGACCGCTCGGAGGGCAATTTCCTCCGCGTGCTGGAGTTCAACGTCGCCAGCAACGCCTGGACCGGCCGGAACGTCCGCTTCCAGCTCGCCGAGGGCGTCACGAATATCGGCGACTTCAACTTCATCGATGCGACGCGCGCCCTGATCATCGAGCGCGACAACGGCCAGGGCGACCCGGGCCGCGAATGCGCCACGCCGACGGATGCCCAGAGGGCGCAGGCGCAGCCGGGCACCGGCGGGCTGAATCCGGCGGCCAGCAACACCACGCCGCCGGCCTGCTTCGTCCAGCCGGCCCGCGTGAAGCGGATCTCCCTGGTCGACTTCAGCCAGGTGGACGCCAACGGCTTCGTCCGGAAGATCGGCTACATCGACCTGTTGGCCATGCAGGATCCGGACAACCGCGCCCGCCAGCGCGGCGACCTGCCGGCGAACGCCCCGGCCAGCCGCTTCACCTTCCCGTTCTTCACCATCGAGAACGTGGCGCGGGTCGATGAGGACCACATCATCGTGGCCAACGACAACAACCTGCCGTTCAGCGCCGGCCGCCACCTGACCCGCGCCGACGACAACGAGTTCATCCTGCTGCGTGTGCCGGAGCTCCTTCACGCGCGCTGAAGGCGTTTCAATGGCCGGGCGCCTCCCCGAGGGGATGCGCCCGTTCCGATTCCGAATTATGCGGTGATCTCCGGAAGTTAAGCCGCTTGCGTGCCCCGGCGACGGCCCTAGCATGCGTCAGGTGAGTCCGAGGGGAGGTCGCATGCCGCAGAACGATGATGTGAAGGCCTTCATGCCCGGCGAGCGCGTGACGCTCGCGCCGCTCGGCGCGGGTGCGCTCGACGGGCTGCGCTTCGCCGTGAAGGACCTCTTCGACGTCGCCGGCGCGCCGACCACCTACGGCAACCCCGACTGGGCGCGGACCCACCCCGTCGCGGCCGCGACCGCGCCCGTGGTGCTGGACCTGCTGGAGGCCGGCGCCGCGCTGGCGGGCAAGACCAAGACCGTCGAACTCGCCTATGGCCTGACCGGCGAGAACGTCTGGTACGAAACGCCGATCAACCCTGGTGCGCCGGACCGCTTCCCCGGCGGCTCCTCCTGCGGCTCGGCCGCCGCCGTCGGCGCCGGGCTGGTGGATTTCGCGCTCGGCTCCGACACCGGAGGCAGCGTGCGGATCCCGGCCAGCTATTGCGGCGTCTTCGGGATCCGGCCGAGCTGGGGCGCGATCAGCCTCGCCGGGGCCTGCGGGCTCGGCCCCAGCTTCGACACCTGCGGCTGGTTCGCCCGCTCGGTCGAGGTGATGGAGAAGGTCGGCTCCGTCCTGTTGCCGGCGGAGGGGCCCGGACTGCCCGGCCCGGTCCTCAAGGCCGAAGAGGCCTGGATCAACGCCGAGCCCGCCACGGCCCGCGCCCTGGCGCCGGCGATGGCTGCGCTCGAGGCGATCGCCGGTGCGCCGATGCGGGTCGAGGTCGCGCCCGAGGGGCTGCCGGTCCTCTACGAGCATTTCCGCTGCGCCCAGGCGCAGGAGGCCTGGGCCACGCTGGGGAGCTGGGTCGCCGCCACCACGCCGCGCTTCGGCCCCGGCGTCGCCGAGCGCTTCGCCGCGGCGCGCGAGATGGACCCCGCCAAGGCGGCCGCCGGCCGGGCCTTCCGCCGCGCCTTCCGGCTGCGCATCGCCACGATGCTCGCGGGCGGGGCGGTGATGGCCTATCCGACCAGCCCCTGCGCCGCGCCCAAACTGGGTGCCAGCCTGGCCGAGCAGAATTCGGTGCGCGAGGCGACCATGGGCGTCACCGCGATCGCCGGGCTCGGCGGGCTCTGCGAGGTCAGCATTCCCGTCGCGAAGGTGGATGGGGCGCCGGTCGGCCTGTCGCTGATCGCGGCCGCGGGGCGCGACCGCGCATTGCTGCGCCTCGCAGGCGCGCTGGCCCGGGAGCTCCGCCTGTCGTGATCATCCGTGACGCCGAGACCGGGGATCTGCCGGCCATCACCGCCATCTATGCCCACCACGTGCTGCATGGGACCGGCACCTTCGAGGAGACCCCGCCGGACGAGGCCGAGATCACCGCGCGCGTGAAGAAGGTCCAGGAGGCCGGCTGCGCCTGGCTGGTGGCCGAGAACGAAGGCGAGATCGTGGGCTACGGCTACTTCGCCCAGATCCGCGACCGCAGCGCCTATCGCTACACGGCGGAGGACAGTATCTATGTCCGCGACGACGTGCGCGGCATGGGCGTGGGCAAGGCGCTGGTGCAGGCCCTGCTGCATCGCGCGACGGAGCGCGGCTTCCGCCAGATGATCGCGGTGATCGGCGATAGCGACAATGTGGGCTCCATCGGCCTGCATGCCTCGCTGGGCTTTCGCAACGCGGGCGTGATGAAGGCGGTCGGCCTGAAGTTCGGCCAGTGGGTGGATGTGGTGACCATGCAGCGCCCCCTCGGGGATGCCGAGCGGACCCTTCCCTGAGTTCTGGGCTTAAGTCTCGATTTCCAGTAGGCCTCCCGGCCTTTGGCGGGGGTCCAGGGTGGGCGACGCCGCCTTGCCTTGGCCCGTTGACTCTTTGTCCGGTCAAGGCGAAGGGGCTGGATTCAAGAATCCATCACGGAACCGCCATGTCTCTTGCTTTTGTGTTTCCCGGCCAGGGCAGCCAGGCCCATGGGATGGGGCGTGAACTCGCCGAGGCCTTCCCCATCGCGCGAGAAACCTTTCAGGAGGTCGACGACGCGCTGGGCCAGAAGTTGTCGAAGCTGATGTTCGAGGGCTCGCTGACCGAGCTCACCCTCACCGCCAATGCACAGCCGGCGCTGATGGCCGTCTCCGTCGCCTTTTGCCGGGT
>JAQGHZ010000411.1 GCA_028291485.1 Rubritepida sp.
GGGCGGCTTTCCCGCCCTGGTGCTGAATGCTGATTTCCGCCCGCTCTCCTACTTCCCGCTCTCGGTCTGGTCCTGGCAGGACGCGGTGAAGGCGGTGGTGCTGGACCGCGTCTCGGTGCTCAGCGAATACGAGACGGAGGTGCACTCGCCTTCCTTCGCGCTGCGGCTGCCCTCGGTGATCGCGCTGCGCGAGTACATCCCCTCGGCGCGGCGCCCGGCCTTCACGCGCTTCAACGTCTTCCTGCGCGACAGCTTCGAATGCCAGTACTGCGGCGACGACCTGCCGGCGCAGGACCTGACCTTCGACCACGTGATCCCGCGCAGCCGGGGCGGGCGGACGAGCTGGGAGAACGTCGTGGCGGCCTGCGGGCCATGCAATCTGCGCAAGGCCGACAAGCTGCTGCGCGAGTGCCACATGAACCCGCGCCACATCCCGCGCCAGCCGACGAGCTGGGAGTTGCAGGAGAACGGCCGGAGCTTCCCGCCGAACCACCTGCACGAGAGCTGGCGGGATTACCTGTACTGGGATTCCGAGCTGGAGGAGTAGGTGGCGCCCTGAGGGGCCCTGCCCCTCGAACGCCCCGGCAAGAACCTCGTGTTCTTGCCTCTCCGATGGAATTCGTACGAGGGGCAGCGCCCCTCGCATCACACCTCGTCGCGTGGAGTCGCGAAGATGCACACCAGCGTCACCGCCGCCGCCGCCAGCAGGTAGTACCCGACATACTGGATCCCGTAATGCGCCTGCAGCCAGGTTGCGATGTACGGCGCCAGCGACGCCCCGAAGATGCTGGCCATGTTGAAGGTGATGGAGGCGCCCGTGTAGCGCACCCGCGTCGGGAAGGGCGCGGAGAGGGCGGCGCCGATCACGCCGTAGTTCAGCCCGAAGAGCAGCATGCCGACGGTGGCGAAGACGTAGATGCCGCCGATCCCCGCGGATAGCAGCGGCCCCAGCGCGAAGGAGAACAGCGCCACGCCCACCGTCCCCACGATCAGCAGTTCCCGCCGTCCGTAGCGGTCGCCGAGCCGGCCCGCCGCGATGGTGGAAAGGCCGAACAGCACCGAGGCGTAGATCTGCACCTTCAGCGCGTCCACGAAGGAGATGCCCACGACCTGCACGTTGTAGGACAGCATGTAGGCCGAGCAGATGTAGAAGAGCACGAAGGTCACGAGCGCCATGAAGGTGCCCAGGAACAGCCGACGCTTGTGGGAGCGGAACAGCTCGACGACCGGCACCGCCACGCGCTCCTGCAATTCGATCGTGCGCTGGAATTCCGGCGTCTCGGTGATGGACAGCCGCACCCACAGGCCGATGGCGATGAGCGCGGTGGAGGCCACGAAGGGCACGCGCCAGCCCCAGCTCAGCAGCGCGTCCTGCGAGATGAACTGCAGCAGCATCCAGAACACGGCGGAGGAGAGGAACAGCCCGAGCGGCGCGCCGAGCTGGGGGAACATGCCGTACCAGTTGCGCTTGCCAGGGGGAGCGTTCTCGGTGGCCAGCAGCACCGCGCCGCCCCACTCGCCGCCGAGGCCGAAGCCCTGCCCGAAGCGGCAGAGCGCCAGCAGCACCGGCGCGGCGACGCCGATATGGGCGTAGGTCGGCAGCACGCCGATCACGACGGTCGAGATTCCCATGGTGAGCAGCGCCGCCACCAGCGTCACCTTGCGGCCGACCCGGTCGCCGAAATGGCCGAAGACCACGGCGCCCAGCGGCCGGGCGAAGAAGGTGATCGAGAAGGTCGCGAAGGAGGCGAGCAGCGCCGTGGTCGGGTCGCTGGCCGGGAAGAACAGGTGCGGGAAGACCAGCACGGCGGCCGTCGCATAGACGTAGAAGTCGAAGAACTCGATCGTCGTGCCGATGAGGCTGGCGAGGAGCACCTTCTGGGGAGAGTTCAGGACCTTGTGGGCCGGTAGGGCGGCCGTGGCCGGGGCGCTGGCGATCATGGTCTTCAATCCGATGGGCGGCAACGCCGACAGCGGTGCGCCGGACCCCTTCGGGGCATCCGTCGCGCCCCATCGGATCGCCGGGTCAAGCTTCGAGCCCCGTAGATTGGGCCGGTTTGGCCCGGCCAGTTACCGGCGCTTCGGCATGGGAGCCGCCCGCTCGGCGAAGATCGCGTCCCGGCCGCTCCGGGCCGGAACGCGCCTGGTTTCCGCCTACTGCATGAACCAGCCGTGGCTGACGACGATGGACTGGCCCGTCAGCGCGTTGGTCGGGAAGCTCGCCAGGAACAGCGCCGTCTGCGCCACGTCGTCGACGGTGGTGAACTCGCCGTCCACCGTTTCCTTCAGCATGACGTGCTTGACCACCTCCTCCTCGGAGATGCCCAGCTCCTTCGCCTGCTCGGGGATCTGCTTCTCGACGAGTGGCGTGCGCACGAAGCCCGGGCAGATCACGTTCGCCCGCACTCCATGCGCCGCCCCTTCCTTGGCGACGACCTTCGCCAGTCCGACCAGCCCGTGCTTGGCCGTGACATAGGGCGCCTTGAGCACCGACGCCTCCTTGGAGTGCACCGAGCCCATGTAGATCACGCTGCCGCCGCCCGGACGGCCGTACATGTGCCGCAGCACCGCCTTGGTGGTGAGGAAGGCGCCGTCCAGGTGGATGGCCAGCATCAGCTTCCACTTGGCGAATTCGAATTGCTCGACCGGCGCGACGATCTGGATGCCGGCATTGCTCACCAGCGTGTCGATCCGGCCGAAATGCCTGAGCGCCTCGGCGATGCCCGCCTCGACCTGGTCCTCGCTGGTGACGTCCATGGCCACGCCCAGCGCCTTGTCCG
>JAQGHZ010000413.1 GCA_028291485.1 Rubritepida sp.
AAGCCCCCTTCGCCTATACGGCGGCCAATGTTACCGGCCACCTCTCCATCCTCGAGGGCGTGCGCCGCAGCGAGGGGCGGATCGGCCATACGGTCTATGCCTCGACCAGCTCGGTCTATGGCTCGCGCAACGACGGCCAGCCCTTCCGCGAGACCGACCGCGCCGAACGCCCTGCCTCGCTCTACGCCGCGACCAAGCTCGCCGGCGAGATGATGAGTAAATCCTATACGGACCTCTACGGTCTGGCGCAGACCGGGCTGCGCTTCTTCACGGTCTATGGGCCCTGGGGCAGGCCGGACATGGCCTACTGGCTCTTCACCGATGCCATGCTGAAGGGGCGCCCCATCCAGCTCTTCAACGAGGGTCGGATGATGCGCGACTTCACCTATGTGGACGACATCGTCACCGGCATCATCGCGGCACTGGACCATGCGCCAGCCGCAGGCACGCACCGAACCTACAACATCGGCAACAGCCGGCCAGAGAAGTTGCTGGATATGGTGGCCTACCTCGAGGAGGCGCTGGGCGTGAAGGCGGAGCGCGTGCTGAAGCCCATGCAGCCGGGGGACGTGCCGGGCACCTTCGCCGACGTCTCGGCCATGAAAAGGGATTTTGGCTGGGAGCCAACGACGGATCTGCGGACGGGGCTCGGGCGCTTCGTGGCTTGGTGGCGAAGCTACTTCGCCTGAGCCAGCCCGCAGGCGATCCTGTCGGCGCAACGAGCGCGAAACGTCGAGCCGCGGCCGTCTCTGCCGGGATCAGGTGCCCGCATGGCGGCCGGTCATCCTGCAGAAGAAGCGCGCAATGACCGAGGGGTACGGCCCGCCGGCGGCCTCGGATTGCATAGGCACGCCTTCTTCTATTGGTCGTGGACACATTTCGGATAAGATCATTGGAATGGAAACGTATCCTCAGGCATGGTCCGGTACGATCACAGGGCGCCGCGCGCAGATCGAGTTGCGTTCGGATACACCGATTGAGACGCCGCCCGCCCTGCGCTTTTCCGTGACGCCGGGTGATGGCCCGCCGCTGGTCATGAAGGCCTCGCGAGTGCGGCCCCTGCCCACCGGGGCCGTCTACGGCGTCACATTGCCCGATGGCTTTGTGCGATCCGTCCGGACTCATCTTTTAGACGACAAAGGCGAGCTTGGTCCGGAGCTCCCCTATGGCGCCGACTATGAAATCCTGGACCTGATGCCCGTCTCCAGGAACGGTCTGTTGCCCCTGACCTTTATGCGCAAGAACCGCATCCGCCATCTAGGCACGCTACAGCTGTTGGCCGAGCAGGTCTCGACGAGCCCCGAATACGGCCCCTTCGTGCAGATCGAGGCCGTGAAGGTGTTGTCCTACATGGCCGTCGAAGACGGCGCGCCCGACGCCATCGACAGCGCGATTCGTCTGATCGACGCGCAGGTCGCCCGGCTCCACACGCTGCCGGAGGACAAGAAGGGCAGTTCCAAGGAGCACCCGCGGCACATCCTGATTTCCCTGCGCTTCATCCGCATCCTGGCTTCGCTGATGAACGGCCGGCCGCAGGAGGCGATGGAGGACATGGCCTCGCTGGCGGAGCACGTCCCGCAAGTTCCGGTCGCGCCCATCACGGCTTTCAACCTCGGCCTCGCGCTGGTCCTGCAGGCGTGGATCCTCGCCCGCGGCGGTGAGACGGAAGAGGCCGTGCGGATCAGCGAGGCGATCGTCGGCATCTTCCGGGCGGCGGCTGCGAACATGCCCTCGGCGAAGTCGAAGATCTTCGCCGAGCTCGGCATGACGCTGCAGTCGGCAACGGTCGCGATTGACCTCGTATCCGGATTGAAGGGGCGTCAGCCACTCGAATGGGATGGCACGCTCTCCGCGACGATCATGGCACGGCGCTATAGCCGCCTGACGACCAACGCGTCCGTCGAGCGGCTCGGTCGGCGGCTGGAGGAGGCCGCCGCCTACGTCGCCGCCCGCCACGGCACGCGGGATCGGCTCGCAGGCTGAGACCTGTCCCGTAGCCTCTGCGCAAAGGGCTAGTCTGGCTGACGCCCTCGGCCCGACACCTTGAGGAGGAGAGCGCGGACCCCCTCGCCGAGGGCGGCCGGATCAATGGAATCGAGGCCTGCCTCGAGTGCGGTCTGGCCGGCCCTCATCCTGTCGATACGCGCCTGGACCGCCTGCGCCGCAGCCTCGCCGTCGAGCACCGTCGTGACGGCGACCAGCTTCTTCGCGACCTCGGGCGATGCCGGTATCATGCCGCCCGCGCCACCGAGCGCCCGGCGCGCATGGGCTTCGTCGCCCAAAGCCAGATGCGTCGCCGCCAGCAGGATCCGGATTTCGGCGGACCGCGGATCGCGCGCCGCCGCCTTCATGAGCAACGGCAGCGCGGCCTCCGCCCCACCATTCTCGAGATAGGAAGCTCCGGCCGCGCAGAGCAACGGCGCAAAATCCGACGAAGCCGCGCGCGCCAGGATGGCCTCGGCCTTCTGATGGCGGTTGCTGGCATCCAGCACGGCGATCACAACGGGATAGTCCTCTTCATGGGCGCCCAGGCGCTGCAGTTCCCGCACCTGTTCGAGGGCGTCGCGGAACCGGCCCGTGGCCAGCGACGCCCAAGCCCGCGCCTTGGCTAGCAGCCGCGGCGGCGCGTTCGGCTCGAAAGCCTCGACCCAGCGTCGAGTGAGATCGCCGAGCCGCGCCTCACCGGAGAGCTCGATGGCAAGATCCAGGATGTCGCGCTGCAGCGTCAGGTCGCGCATGCGCGCGCCGGACAGCATCAGATGGGCCGCCAGCGTGATGGCCGCCAGGGCCCATCCCCGGCGCCCGCGTTCGGCGAGGTACTCGGCCAGCCCGTACCAGAACAGGCAGGAAGCGTGCCGCCCCCGGCGATAGTCGCGGCAGAAAGCCGTGTTGTCGAAGTGGCCTTGCGCGACCTCCGTCACCAACCGGGTCGCGAGGCCGATCTCCTCGAGCGCGCGCGCCGTGTTGTGGCCGGCGAAGGAAATGCGCACGACTTCGACCGGGCGCCGGCTCTCGATCAGGCGAAGATGCAGCGC
>JAQGHZ010000449.1 GCA_028291485.1 Rubritepida sp.
AGTTCCTCGCCGGCGACATTGCCGCGCGCGCCGGTCCGGTTCTCGACATTGACGGGGCGGAAGAGACGCTGGCTCAGCGCTTCGGCGAAGACGCGGGAGATCCGGTCCACGCCGCTGCCCGGCGGAAGGCCGACCAGCAGGCGGATAGGTTCGCGCTCGTCGGGCGGCGGAGGCGTGGCCGGGTCCGTCGGTGCAGGGGCCGCTGGTGCAAGCGCGGCCGGGGCCGCCTGTGCAGGGGCGGCCGGGGCCGTCTGCGCAAGGGCGGCCGAGGCCGAGAGCACGAGGCCCAACACGCAGCCGATCAGAAGATGAAGTCGAAGCGGCGTCACGAGGCTTTCCTGCCGGAGAGGAACCCCGGTTCTGATTGGGGTGGCACAGTCACTTTACATATAGGTCGGGTCAATGTGGAATTTGACGGGGTCGGGCGCCGAAGGCTTGCGGCGGGGCCTTGGCGCACTAAATTGCGAGCTATTCGCAATGACCAGAAGCACTTCCGCGAGATCGGGTCGGATTGACGCAACTGCGAAGGCACGCCTAGAAAAGCTCCGCAAATCAGCCATGGCTGGAGTTCATTCCGAGATGAAGGCGCAGAGCGCATGAGTGACCCGCGCGAGGCCGGCATGATCGGCCGCCGCACGGACGGCAAGATCGTTCGCCGCCCGCTCTCCCCGCATCTGCAGGCCTACGACATGATGCAGATGACGAGCTTCACCTCGATCATGCATCGCATCACCGGCACCGCATGGGCCGGCGGCACCCTGCTGCTGACCTGGTGGCTGATGGCCGCCGCGACCGGCGAGGGCGCCTTCGCCCGCGTCCAGTGGTTCATGTCCTCCTTCCTGGGCATCCTGATCCTCTTCGGGCTCACGGCCGCCGCCTGGTTCCACACGCTGGCCGGCCTGCGGCACCTCGCCTGGGATGCCGGCTACGGCCTGGACATCCCGACCGTCTACAAGACCGGCCGCGCGGTGCTGATCGGCACGGGCGTGCTGACGGTCCTGACCTGGCTCCTCGCCATCGTCTTCTGGGGCTGAGCGCCATGGCCGAAAACTCCTCCCACGCGCTGCGCACCCCGCTCGGGCGGGTCCGCGGCCTCGGCTCCGCCCGGTCCGGCACGCATCACTGGTGGATGCAGCGCGTCACCTCGATCGCGCTGCTGCCGCTGACGATCTGGTTCGTGCTGAGCATGATCGGCCTCGCCGGCACCACCTATCTGGAGACGCTGCTCTGGATCGCGACGCCGCTGAACGCCGTGCTGCTGGTCGCGCTCATCCTGCTGACCTTCCACCACATGGCGGCAGGCCTGCAGGTCGTGATCGAGGACTACGTGCGCAACGAGTTCGCGCGCATCGCGACCCTGCTCGTCGTCAAGGGCGGCTGCGCCCTCCTGGCGCTGGCCTGCGGCTTCTCGGTGCTGCGCATCGCCTTCGCCCTCTAGACCATGATCCAAGCAAGCGGATCATGGTCTAGAACTTTGCTGAGAGAGCGATTCACCGCTTCGGTGAAGCCCCCTCAGCGGATCGCGCTCTAGCGCGAGTTGAATTCCCGGCGGCCTCGCGCCGCCGTTTCTGAGGCCGGCATGTTCCGGCGGATCATTTGGGGCGCGAGGGCCGTTGCCGCCGCGCCAGAGAGCGGATCGGGTCGATGAACGCCATCAGCAAGCCCTCCTTCGGCGCCTATCGCGTCGTGGACCACACCTACGACGTCGTCGTCGTCGGCGCCGGCGGCGCGGGGTTGCGCGCCACCTTCGGCATGGGCGCGGCGGGCCTCAAGACGGCCTGCATCACCAAGGTGTTTCCCACGCGCTCGCACACCGTGGCCGCGCAGGGCGGCGTCGGCGCCTCGCTCGGCAACATGGGCGAGGACGACTGGCGCTGGCACATGTACGACACCGTGAAGGGGTCGGACTGGCTCGGCGACCAGGACGCCATCGAGTACATGTGCCGCGAGGCGGTGCCCGCCATCATCGAGCTCGAGCATTACGGCGTGCCCTTCTCCCGCACGGAGGACGGCCGCATCTACCAGCGCCCCTTCGGCGGCCACATGCAGGACTACGGCAAGACGCCCGCCATGCGCGCCTGCGCCGCGGCCGATCGCACGGGCCATGCGATCCTTCACACGCTCTACCAGCAGTCGCTGAAGGCCAATTGCGAGTTCTTCGTCGAATACATCGCGCTCGACCTCATCATGGACGATGAGGGCGTCTGCCGCGGCATCACGGCCTGGAACCTCGAGGACGGCTCGATCCACCGCTTCCGCGCGCAGACGGTCGTGATGGCGACGGGCGGCTATGGCCGCGCCTACTTCTCCTGCACCTCGGCGCACACCTGCACGGGCGACGGCGGCGGCATGATCCTGCGCGCCGGCCTGCCGCTGCAGGACAACGAGTTCGTGCAGTTCCACCCGACCGGCATCTACGGCTCTGGCTGCCTCGTCACCGAGGGCGCGCGCGGCGAAGGCGGCTACCTCACCAATTCCGAGGGCGAGCGCTTCATGGAGCGCTACGCGCCGACCGCGAAGGACCTCGCCTCGCGCGACGTCGTGTCGCGCGCCATGTCGATGGAGATCCGCGAGGGCCGCGGCGTCGGCCCGCACAAGGACCACATCTACCTGCACCTCGAGCATCTCGGCGCGGCCCTGCTGCACGAGCGCCTCCCGGGCATCTCGGAGACGGCCAAGATCTTCGCCGGCGTGGACGTGACGAAGGAGCCGATCCCGATGCTCCCGACCGTCCACTACAACATGGGCGGCATCCCCACGAACATCCACACCGAGGTGCTGCGCCCCACCGCGCAGGACCAGGACGCCATCGTCCCCGGCCTGATGGCCGTGGGCGAGGCCGCCTGCGTCTCGGTGCATGGCGCCAACCGCCTCGGCACCAACTCGCTGCTCGATCTCGTGGTCTTCGGCCGCGCCGCCGCGCTGCGCGCCGCCGAGGTGCTGAAGCCCGGCGCGAGCCAGCCGCCGCTGCCGCCCAAGGCCGGCGAGAATGCGCTCGATCGCCTCGACCGCGTGCGTAACGCCAAGGGCGGCACCAGCGTCTCCGATCTGCGGCTGGAGATGCAGCGCACCATGCAGAACCACGCGGCCGTGTTCCGCACCTCCGAGCTGCTGAAGGAGGGCGTGCAGAAGATGGACAAGATCGCCGCCGGCTACGACGACGTCCGCGTCACCGACCGCTCGCTGATCTGGAACAGCGACCTGGTCGAGGCGCTGGAGCTCGACAACCTGCTCGGCAACGCGCTGACGACGATCCATGGCGCCGAGGCGCGACACGAAAGCCGCGGGGCCCATGCCCAGGAGGACTACCCCGACCGCGACGACGTGAACTGGATGAAGCACACGCTCGCCTGGGTGAACGACAAGCGCGAGGTCAGGCTCGACTATCGCGACGTGAAGATGCGGACGCTGACCAACGAGGTCCAGGTGTTTCCGCCCAAGCCGCGGGTGTATTGAATCATGGCCACCTTCACCCTTCCCAAGAACTCCACGATCACCGCGGGCAAGTCCTTCAAGGCCGAGCCGGGCGCGACGAAGGTCAAGACCTTCAAGATCTACCGCTGGGATCCGGACGACGACGCCAATCCGCGGACGGACAACTACGAGCTCGATCTCGACAAGTGCGGCCCGATGGTCCTGGACGCGCTCATCAAGATCAAGAACGAGGTCGACACCACGCTGACCTTCCGGCGTTCCTGCCGCGAGGGCATCTGCGGCTCCTGCGCGATGAACATCGACGGGCTGAACACGCTGGCCTGCCTCAAGCCGATCGACGAGGTGAAGGGCGACGTGCGCATCACGCCGCTGCCGCACCTGCCGGTGGTGAAGGACCTGGTGCCCGACCTGTCGCAGCTCTACGCGCAGTACCGCAGCGTCGAGCCCTGGCTGAAGGCCGAGACCCCGCCGCCGCCGGATGAGGAGCGCCGCCAGTCCAAGGAGGAGCGCGCCAAGCTCGACGGCATGTGGGAGTGCATCCTGTGCTTCTGTTGCTCCACCTCCTGCCCGAGCTACTGGTGGAACGGCGACCGCTACCTGGGCCCGGCGATCCTGCTCGCCGCCTATCGCTGGATCGCGGACAGCCGCGACGAGGCGACGGGCGAGCGGCTGGACAATCTGGAGGACCCCTTCCGGCTCTACCGCTGCCACACGATCATGAACTGCACGCGGACCTGCCCGAAGGGGCTGAACCCCGCCGAGGCGATCGGCAAGATCAAGACGCTGATGGTGACGAGGCAGGGCTGAAAAAGCCCTGCTGGTTTTTATTCCGCCCTCAGACGCCGGGCGGCGGCTCCGCCGCCTTGGCTTCGCCGCGCCACTGACGCGCCACCTGCGCGGTTGAGTGGGCGGCGCCGGCCGCGTTGCGGCCGGATTCTCATCGTCTGATCCAGTTCTCCACAAACGTTTTTGGCTGCGATCTT
>JAQGHZ010000452.1 GCA_028291485.1 Rubritepida sp.
GTCCAACATCTCCTTCGGCCTCAACCCGGCCGCGCGGCACGTGCTGAACAGCGTGTTCCTGGATCACGCGGTGAAGGCGGGCATGACGGGCGCCCTCGTGCACGTCTCCAAGATCAAGCCGCTGCACTCCATCCCGCCGGAGGAGGTGAAGGTCATGGAGGACCTCATCTACGATCGGCGCGAGGAAGGCTACGACCCGCTGCAGAAGCTGCTGGAGATGTTCTCGGGCCGGAAGGCCGCGGACAACGTGGCGAAGGTCAAGGCGGAAACAGTCCAGGGCCGCCTCAAGGACCGCATCGTCGATGGCGACCGCAAGGGCCTCGACGACGAGCTGGCCGCCGCGATGGCCGAGGGGATGGCGCCGCTCGCGATCATCAACGACGTGCTGCTGGACGGCATGAAGGTGGTGGGCGAGCTCTTCGGCGCGGGCAAGATGCAGCTCCCCTTCGTGCTGCAATCGGCCGAGACGATGAAGGCCGCCGTCGCCTATCTCGAGCCGCACATGGAGCGCGTGGCGGGGCAGGAGAAGGGCATCATCGTGCTCGGCACCGTGCGCGGCGACGTGCACGACATCGGCAAGAACCTCGTCGACATCATCCTGACCAACAACGGCTACAAGGTCGTGAATCTCGGCATCAAGGTGCCGCTGGCGCAGATCGTGGACGCGGCGCGCGAGCACAAGGCCAATGCCATCGGCATGTCCGGACTGCTGGTGAAGTCCACCGTGGTGATGCGCGAGAACCTGGAGGAGATGAGCCGCCAGGGCCTCGACATCCCCGTGCTGCTGGGCGGTGCGGCGCTGACGCGCAACTATGTCGAGGACGACTGCGTCCAGGCCTATGCCTCGGGCCGCGTCGTCTATGCGCGCGACGCCTTCGACGGCCTGCACCTCATGGACAAGGTGATGGGCAACGACTTCGAGGGCTATCTGGGCGCCGTCCAATCGAAGCGCGCGGGAAAATCGAAGAACGAGAAGCGGGTGCTCGGCCAGGCCGATCCGCGCGGCTTCGCGCCGGTCGATCTCGCCTATGCGCAGACGCGCCGCCGCCGCGAGACGGCGAAGCTCCCCGTGCCGGTGCCGCCCTTCTGGGGCGCGAAGGTCATCGAGACGGACCCGAAGGCGCTGGTGCCCTACGTCAACGAGCGCAGCCTCTACCAGTTCCAATGGGGCTTCCGGAAAGCCGGCCGCACGCTGGAGGACTTTCTGGGCTGGGCGAAGCAGGAGCTTCGGCCCGTGCTCAAGCGCATGCTCGCGATCGCGGAGGATCAGAAGATCCTCAAGCCGCAGGCCTCCTACGGCTACTGGAAATGCGCGGGGCAGGGCAACGACCTGATCCTCTTCGAGGAGGACGGCACCACCGAGGCCGCTCGCTTCAACCTGCCGCGCCAGCCCAAGGACGACGGCGAGTGCATCGCCGACTTCGTGCGCGACATCGACGATCATTCCGGTCCCTTTGGGCGCGACGTGATCGGCCTGCAGGTCGTCACCATGGGGCAGAAGACGAGCGACGTGGCGCGCGAGTGGTTCGAGGAGAACCGCTACCAGGACTACCTCTACCTGCACGGCCTCGGCGTGGAGATGGCCGAGGCGCTGGCCGAGGTCACGCACAAGCGCATCCGCGCCGAGCTGGGCTTCGCCTCCGAGGACGAGCGCGACATCGAGAAGATGCTGAGCCAGGGCTATCGCGGCGGCCGCTACAGCTTCGGCTATCCGGCCTGCCCGAAGCTGGAGGACCAGGCGCCGCTGCTCAAGCTGCTGGACGCGGCGCGGATCGGTGTGGATATCTCCGACGAATGGCAGCTTCATCCCGAGCAGAGCACCAGCGCCATCGTGCTGCATCACCCCCGGGCGAAGTACTTTTCCGTCTGATACCGCATGCGGGGCGGATCGCCGGCCTCTGCCTGGCCGTCGCGCTGAGTGCCTGTGCCGGCCGCCGGACGCCCGACACCGACATCAGCCTGAACTTCTGCGCGACCCGCGCGGACCGCATGGCGATGCCTCTCAATCCGGCCCGGCCGGGCCAGGCCGAGGCGCTGGTCGCGCGCGGGCTGGATCCCGACATGGTGGAGACGGCCGACGTCATCGGCGCCCTGGGCGCGCTGGAAGACATGCTGGCCGCCGAGCGCCGCGCCGATGGCGGCATCTCGCTGCTCCTCGCGCGGCAGGCGCTGCATGACCGTGTGCTGCTGGCCATGCTCGGCGTGCAGACGGCTTTCGCCGCCCTCGACTGCGAGGACGAGCGCGGCGACCGGCTGCGCGGCCAGCTCCAGCGGATCGACGCGCGGCGGACGCGCAACCTCGGCCTCGCCAACGTGCTGATCGGCGCGGCGACGGCGGTGGCCGCGGGCGGGCTCTCGATCGGCGGGCTGGCCAACGCCTCCGACATCGCCGGCATCATCGGCGGCTCGGCCGGGGCGGCCGCGGGCGGCATGGTGCTCTTCGCCACCACCTCGGGCACGCTGCGCACCCACACCAATCTACTGGACGAGGTGTGGCGGCAACCGGAGGAGTCCGCGCTCTTCCCGCCGACGGTGTGGCGCTACCTGACGCGCCGCGACGCGCCGGGCCAGCCCAACCTGGCCGACGAGATCAAGCAGGAATGGATCGACGCCGGCCTGGTCGACGACGAGGACGGCAACCATGCGCTGGTCTTCTCCTCGGACGGCGTCTTCACCATCGACGATCTCGAGCGGCGCGACGCCATGCTGCAATTGCTGGAGGCGCGCGTCACGCTGATGAGCCGCGACCTGCGGCTGCTGCTCGAAGCGATCGTCGCGCGACCGGCCGTCGCAATGCCGGCGGCCCGTCAGGCGAGGGGCGCGAGGGCGCCGTAGGCCCTTGGGATGCGGCCGATGTCGTGCAGCACCAGATGCTCCATCGCGTGCAGCCGCGCCTCGTGGCGGCCGTCCTCATGGAATTCGTGCTCCACCCAGCCGAGCAGCTTGTGGCCGACCGGTTTTTGGAAGGCGTCGCCCACGATGAAGCCTATCGCCGGCGCCCAGATCTGGCGGATGCCGTCGGCCACGCGGTCGCGCTGCTGGTGGACGTGGCCGCTGGCGACGAGGGCGGGGCGGCGGCCGTCGAACATGGCGAGCAATTCGGCGCGGGAGTTCGGCAGCAGCGGCCAGTAGTTCACCGCATTGTCGGCCAGCGCCTCCTCGGTGATCGGCTTGTGCTGGAAGAGCGCGACGCGCCGATCCCCGGCGCCGCGGATCGCCTCGGCCAGGAATTCGCGATGCGCGGGATTAGCGGAGAAGCCCTGGGTGTCGAGGCCGACGATCCGCCAGCCGGGAATGTCGCGGTAAAAGCCGAGCGGGCCCACGCAGCGCTCCCAGCGGGCCAGGCGCTCCGGCGTGATGGGCTGCTTGCCGGCGAGCACCGCGTCGTCGCCGACATCGTGGTTGCCGGGCACCGCCAGCCAGTCGAGGCCGAGGGAGTTCATCGCCTCGACGCCGTGATTCAGGTCGTCGTCGGAATCCGCGCCATCCAGCGCGAGGTCGCCGGTGTGGATCACGAGCTCGGGCCGCGCGGCGCGCAGCGCTTTCGCGAGGGGCGGGAAATTCCCGTCGAAGAATGGCCGGGCGCGGGAGAGGTGCGTGTCGCTGATCTGCGCGATGCGGAAGGACATGGGGATTTCACCAAATCAAGAGAAGAACGACAACAACGAAACCGGCTGCGCCTGCGGCGGGCGCGCCCAGGCTGACCCGACCCCCGACGCGACAGCCGCCGCGCGAAGGCGGCACCCGGCGCTTAGGGGAGAGTTTCCGCGGCCGAGCGCGCCTTCAGATGCCTGGAACTAGAGCGTGCTGCATTCACTTTGATTTGATTTTTTGCTTTTCGACGCGGGGCGCTCTCTGATTCAAGATGCTGGCTGGGATTGGGAG
>JAQGHZ010000513.1 GCA_028291485.1 Rubritepida sp.
GCCCTCGCCTGGTACTTCCTGGCCTACTGATACCGTCAGTTGGCGGCCCGGCCGGGGCATGGCAGGTTGCGGCCATGCTCATGATTCCTGCCAGCCGCGAGAACGTCTACACGGGGAGCCCGCTCGACCGGCTGTCCGGCCAGCGAGACGACGCCGAATTCATCGCGGCCCAGCTCGCCAAGGATGAGGCGCTCTTCGTCCCCGTCTGGCGCTCGCGCAGCCTGATGCGCGGCGTGGAGCAGGGCCGGCCCGAGGCCGTGATGCTCAGCCCCGCCGGCGCCGAGGCGGTCCGCATGGCGGGCGGCCCGTGGGCCTTCCTGGGCCTCTGGGAAAAGCGCCCGGTCTTCGCCGTGGACTGCTCCAGCACGGACGATCCGCTCCCCCTCCTGCCGCCCGAGATGGGCCATTTTTCCGACCTTCGCGGCGTGGCCGGTCTGTTGCCCGAGGGCGAGGCCAGTGTCCTGGCTCATGCCCGTGGCCTCATGCACTGGCGGGTGAAGCACCTTTTCTGTGGCGTCTGCGGCAACGGCACGGAGCCGCGCAACGCCGGCAACGCCCTGGCCTGCCCGAATTGCGGCGCCCAGCATTTTCCCCGGACGGACCCGGCCGTGATCATGCTCGTGGTGCGCGGCGACCATTGCCTGCTCGGCCATTCGCACCGCTTCCCGAACGTGAAGATGTACTCGACGCTCGCCGGCTTCGTGGAGCCGGGCGAAAGCCTCGAGGAGGCCGTCCGCCGTGAGGTGATGGAGGAATCCGGCATTTCCGTCGGCCTGGTGCGCTACCATTCCTCGCAGCCCTGGCCCTTCCCGGCCTCGATCATGCTCGGCTTCTACGGCGAGGGGCTGAGCGAGCAGATCGTCATCGACCCCGAGGAGCTGCAGGACGCCCGCTGGTTCAGCCGCGCCGAGCTGCGCGACCCGGCCGCCCACGGTTTTGCCCTGCCCCGCGTCGATTCCATTGCGCGGCGCCTCATCGAAGACTGGCTCGCGGCATGAAGCGCCTCCTTCTCCTGACCCCCCTGCTGATGGCCGGCTGCACGGGCCTCGTGCCGATCGCCGCACCGCCCCTCATGTCGGACGAGGAGTGCCGCGCCGAGGCGACGCGCGCCCGCGACGTCCGCATCGTCTCGCGCGAGGCCAATTTCGAGAACTACGCCAACATGCGGCAGATCCAGTCGGACCGGAACGTCGCGTTGCGCGAGGTCTACGACACCTGCATGCGCGCCCATGGCCGCGCCATCAGCGGCGGCGTGGAACCGATCCGGCGGATCGATTAACCTGGCCCCCCTCGTCAAAACCCCGCGCCGCGCCATCTGACAGGCGCGGAGGAGCGTCCCATGACCCAGACGGCGAACGACAAGTCCGGCACCATCCTACGGCATCCGTGCACCGCCGCCTCGATGCCCTCCCTCCGCCTCTGGACGCGCATGCTGGAAGAGGCGACGGCGCTGGCCTCGGCTGATCGCCTCATGGCCGGGCCGGTCAGCCGCGCCGTGCTCTCGCATGGCTGCCTGGCCGAGGCGCTGGCCGCCCGCATCGCCACCCGCCTCGGCGATGCCGAGCTCGACGCCGCCGCGCTGCGGGACGTGGCACGGGAGGTCTTCCTGGACCGGCCGGAGCTGGTGAATTCGGCGACGGCCGACCTTCTCGCCGTCCAGGACCGCGATCCGGCCTGCCCGGACCTGCTGACCCCCTTCCTGCACTTCAAGGGCTACCTGGCCTTGCAGGCGCACCGCGTGGCGCATGCGCTCTGGCATGCCGGACGGCCGCATCTGGCGCGGCACATCCAAGCGCGGGTCTCCGAGGTGTTTTCCGTCGACATCCATCCCGCCGCGCGTTTCGGCTGCCGCGTGATGCTGGACCATGGGACCGGGCTGGTGGTGGGCGAGACGGCCTCGGTGGGCGACGACGTGTCGATCCTCCAGGGCGTGACCCTGGGCGGCACGGGCAAGGAATGCGGCCAGCGCCACCCGCAGGTGGAACGCGGCGTGCTGATCGGCGCGGGCGCGCAGATCCTGGGCAACATCCGGATCGGCGAGGGCGCCAAGGTCGGCGCCGGCAGCGTCGTTCTGGCCGACGTGGCGCCCTTCACCACGGTGGTGGGCGTTCCGGCGCAGCCGGTCGGGCGTCACCGCGGGCTGGCGGCGCTGACCATGGAGCACGCGCTGCCCGACGGCGAGGTCGCCATCACTGGCGACTGACGGCGTCAGGTCCCCTCATGCGCCAGCCGGAACGGGCTGGCCGGATAGGTCCCCAGCACCCGCAGCTCGCGCGAGAAGAAGCGCAGCTCCTCCAGCGCGCGGAACAGGTGCGGCTCGTCCGGATGCCCGTCCACGTCGCAGAGGAACTGGGTCGCGGTGAAGTTGCCGTCGAGCATGTAGCTCTCCTGCTTGGTGATGTTCACGCCGTTGGTCGCGAAGCCGCCCAGCGCCTTGTAGAGCGCCGCCGGCATGTTGCGCACACGGAAGACGAAGGTCGTCACCGGGTTCAGCATCTCGTTGGCCGGCGCCATCCGCCGCTCCTTCGTCATCACGTAGAAGCGCGTGGTGTTGTGCAGCGCGTCCTCGACGTTGCGGCGCAGGATCTCCAGCCCATAGATCTCGGCGGCCAGCTCGCTGGCGATCGCTGCGTCCTGGTCGGTGCCGTCGCGCGCGATCATCTCCGCCGCCCCGGCCGTGTCGGCCTGGATGACGGGGGTGAGGTCCAGCTCCTTCAGGATCTTGAGCACCTGGCCCAGCGCGACCGGGTGGCTGTGCGCCTTGCGGATGGTCTGCAGCGTCGCGCCCTTGCGGGCCAGCAGGCAGTGCTCCACCCGCTCGAAATGCTCGCCGATGACGGAGAGGCCCGAATCCGGCAGCAGGCGGTGGATGTCGGGAACGCGGCCGGCCAGGCTGTTCTCGCAGGGGAGCATGGCCATCTCGGCCCGATCCTCGCGCACGGCGCTCATCGCCGCCTCGAAGCTCGGGCAGGGCAGGGTCGCCCAACCGGGATAGGCGTGGCGGCAGGCGAGGTCGGAATAGGCGCCGGGGACGCCCTGGAAAGCGATGGTCTGGGACATTTTTCTTCTTCTAACCGAGCAGTTGGCGGGCGCGTTCGAGGTCGGCCGGGGTGTCCACGCCGAAGGGTCCGTGCGCCACGCGGGTGACGGCGATGCGCATCCCGGCCTCGAGGGCACGGAGCTGCTCCAGCTTCTCGCGCCGCTCCAGCGCGGATTCCTTCAGCCTCACGAATCGCTCCAGCGCCGGGCGGCGAAAGGCGTAGACGCCGATGTGGTGCCAGCGCGGTCCATCTCCCCAGGGGATCGGCTCGCGGCTGAAGTAGAGCGCGGGTGCGACGTCGGCCTCGCCCTCGAAGGCGCAGGCGGCCTTCACGAAGGAGGGGGTCGTGGCCTCGTGATCGTCGGCGATGGGGCAGACCAGCGTGCCGATGTCCACGCCCGGGTCGGCCAGGGCCTTGAGCACGGCCCGCAGCAGCTCCGGGTCCAGCGTCGGCACGTCGCCCTGCAGGTTCACCACCACGTCATGCGTGCCGAAGGGGTCGAGCAGGGCCAGCGAGCGCTGCACGCGGTCCGTGCCGCTCGGCAGGTCGTCGGCGACCAGCACGGCCCGGCCGCCGGCCCGCTCCACGGCCGAAACGATCTCCGGCTCGCCGGCCGCCACGGCCACGGGGCCGATCCCGGCCTCGTGCGCGCGATCCAGCACATGGGCGATCATGGGGCGCCCGGCGATGTCGGCCAGCGGCTTGCCGGGGAGGCGGGTCGCGGCCATGCGGGCTGGAATGATGACGATGGGGTTCACTGTTTGAAATCCAGGGATTCGTTCACGCCGGGGCGGTTGATGCAGCGCACATGCGCCTGTATGGGGGAGGACGAATAAGTCAGGGTCCGGCTTCGCGCAAACGCCGTGGCCGGCGCCCCTCGGTCGGAAGGGTCTGCTCGGCATGAGCCTGGAGTTCAACAAGGGGTTCGCGGCGGTTCTGACCGCGGGCATCGCGTTCATGGGCGCCGGCGTTATCGGCAGTCAGCTGGTGAAGCCGCACCGCCTGCACGAGCCGGCGATCACCCTGGGCGCCGTCGCGCCGACCGCCGCACCGGCCGCGGCGCCGGTCGAGGTTCCGCCCATCGGCCCGCTGCTGGCCGCCGCCAACGCCGACAACGGCCGCGCGATCACCGGCCGCGTCTGCGCCTCCTGCCACACCTTCACCGAGGGGGGCCGGGCCGGCGTGGGCCCGAACCTCTGGGGCATCGTGAACAACCACCATGCCCATATGGAGGGCTTCAACTACAGCCCCGGCATGCGCTCCAAGGTCGCCGAAGCCTGGGACTACGAGGCGCTGAACCACTTCCTGTCGAGCCCGGCGCGCACTGTCCCCGGCACGCGCATGGCCTATGCCGGCATGCAGAACATCGGCCAGCGCGCCGACGTGATCGCCTTCCTGCGCACGCTCTCCGCCACGCCGGCGCCGCTGCCCTGATCCCGGCCGTTCTGATCCCGGCCGTTCTGATCCGGGCCATTCTGATCCGGGACGCATGATCGACCCCCGCTTCGTCGAGGCCGCCGAGTCGGCGGCCGACCTCGCGGGGGGCATCATCCGTCCGCTCTTCCGCTCGGCCCTGCTGGTCGAGGCGAAGGGCGACGCCTCCCCCGTGACCGAGGCCGACCGGGCGGCCGAGCGCGCGCTCCGCGCCTTCCTGGGCGAGCGCTTTCCCACCCACGGCATCATGGGCGAGGAATACGGCACCGAGCGCGGCGACGCGGAATACCTCTGGGTGCTGGATCCCATCGACGGCACCCGCGCCTTCCTCACCGGACGTCCCCTCTTCGGCACGCTGATCGGCCTGCTGCATCGCGGCGAGCCGGTGCTGGGCCTCATCGACCAGCCCGTGACGCGCGAGCGCTGGGTGGGCGTGGCCGGCCAGGGAACCACCTTCCGCAGCCCCCTCGGCGGGACCATCGGCCCCCGGGCCTGCGAGTCCCTTTCGGTGGCGGAGCTCTCCTGCACCTCGCCCGACATGTTCCCGCCCGGCGAGGCGGAGCGCTTCGAGACGGTCCGCAACGCGGCCCGCCGCGTCACCTGGGGCGGCGACTGCTACGGCTACGGGCTGATCCCGCTCGGCCTGCTGGACGCCGTGGTCGAGACCACGCTGAAGCCCTGGGACTGGGCCGCCCTGGTCCCCGTCGTCGAGGGCGCGGGCGGCCGCATGACCGACTGGCGCGGCCAGCCCCTCACCCTGGAAAGCCGGGGCGACGTCATCGCGGTCGGCGATCCGGCCCTGCTGCCGGAGATCGTGGGCCTGCTGCGCTGACAACGGTTGTCCTGGGCGCGGCCCGCCCCCAATCTCTTCCCATGAAACGCCGTGACCTCTTCGCCGCGGGCTTCGGCCTGGTTCCTTTCGCCGCCTCGGCTCAGGGCCAGGGTGTCATCCGCACCCACGCGCTGTCCCTCCTCGGCGAGCCGGCCCTGCCGGCGGATTTCACCCACTTCCCCTGGGCGAACCCCGACGCGCCAAAGGGCGGCGAGGTCGCGCTGACGGCGCTTGGCAGCTACGACAGCTTCAACCCCTTCATCCTGCGCGGGACCTCGGCGGTGGGGGTCACGAACATCTACGACAGCCTGACGATCGACAGTCCGGACGAGGCCAGCGCGCAATACGCGCACCTGGCCTCGGCGATCGAGCTCCCGGCCGACCGCCTGGGCGTCACCTTCGAGATTCGCGAGGGCGCCCGCTGGCACGACGGCCGCCCCATCACGGCCGAGGACGTGGTCTGGACCTTCGACACGCTCCGCAGCCAGGGCCGGCCCTTCTACCGGGCCTATTGGGGTGACGTGACGGAGGCGGTGACCGACGGCCCGCGCCGCGCCGTCTTCCGCTTCCGCAGCAACGAAAACCGCGAATTGGCGCAGATCCTCGGCCAGATCTCGGTGATGCCGAAGCACTGGTGGGAGGGTCGCGATTTTTCACGCCCGACGCTCGACGTGCCACTGGGCTCTGGCCCCTTCCGGCTGGAGCGCTTCGAACCGGGGCGCAGCGTCGTCTATCGCCGCGTGGACGATTATTGGGCGCGTGACCTGCCGACAAAGCGCGGCTTCAACAATTTCGACGTGCTGCGCTACGAGTACTTTCGGGACACCACCGTCGATTTCGAAGCCTTCAAGGCCGGTCAGATCGATTTCCGCACCGAGAACACCGCGCGCAACTGGGCCACGGGCTACGACTTTCCCGCCGTGCGCCGCGGCCTCGTGAAGCGCGACGAGCTCCGCCACGAGCGGCCGACCGGCATGCAGGCCTTCGTCATGAACCTGCGCCGCCCGCTCTTCCAGGATGCACGCGTGCGCGAGGCGCTGAGCCAGGTCTTCGACTTCGAATGGCTGAACGCCAATATCTTCAACGGGCTCTACACGCGCACGACGAGCTTCTTCTCCAACAGCGAGCTCGCCTCCTCCGGCCTGCCGACCGGCAAGGAGCTCGCGGTGCTGGAGCCCTTCCGCTCGCAGCTGCCCGACACGGTCTTCACGGTGGAATCGCGCCTGCCGACGACCGACGGCACCGGCAACAACCGCGACGGGCTGCGCCGCGCGCTCGACCTCATGCGCCAGGCCGGCTGGACCATCCGCGACCGGCGGCTGGTCAATGCCCAGGGCCAGCGCTTCGAGTTCGAGATCCTGCTGAACGGCCCCACCTTCGAGCGCATCGCCCTGCCCTATGTGCAGTGGCTGCAGCGCCTCGGCGTGGAGGCTCGGGTGCGCACGGTGGATCCCGCGCAGTACCAGGTCCGCACCGACGCCTTCGACTACGACATGACGGTGGACGTGATCCCGCAATCGCTCTCGCCCGGCAACGAGCAGCGCGACTTCTTCACCTGCCAGAAGGCGCGCGAGAACGGTTCGCAGAACGTCGCGGGCTTCTGCTCGCCCGTGATCGACGCGCTGGTGGAGCTGGTGATCAACGCGCCGGACCGCGAGGAGCTGATCGCGCGCTCGCGGGCGCTGGACCGGGTGCTGCTGAACGGTGCCTATGTGATCCCGAACTGGCATCTGCGCGCCTTCTGGATCGCCTATTGGAACCGCTTTGGCCGGCCAGCGCGCAACCCGAAATACGGGCTGGGCTTCGACACCTGGTGGATCGATGTGGCGCTCGACCGGGCGCTGTCCGAGGCCAAGCGGACGCTGTGATGCGTTTGCGCCGGCGATTCACGCTCTGCGATGGCGGCG
>JAQGHZ010000515.1 GCA_028291485.1 Rubritepida sp.
CGATGCCGTCGCGCCAGGAGCGGGGCGGGCTGCGCAGCACCTCGAGCCGGTCCAAGGCGCCGCGCGCGCGCATGGCGCGGCCCCAGAGCCACCAGGGCCGCATGGCGGCACGGTAGCGGCCGTAGCCGCCGAAGATCTCGTCGCCGCCCTCGCCGGCCAGCACCACCTTCACGTCCTGCCGGGCGCGCCGCGCGAGGAACCAGGTGGGGATGATGGCGTAGTCGGCCGCGGGGTCGTCCATGGCGCCGACGATCTCGGGCAGGTGCTTCCAGACCATCTCCTCGGTGACCAGCACCTCGACATGGTGGGCGCCCGCGGCCTGTGCGGCGTGGCGGGCGGCGGCGCGCTCGTCGGCGGCGCCCTTCACGTCGAAGCCGGCGGTGAAGGCCATCACCGGCTTATCGTTGAGGCGGGCCATCATGGCGAGGATCGCGGCCGAATCCGTGCCGCCCGAGAGGAAGAGGCCGTAGGGCACGTCGCTGCGCTGGTGCAGCAGGACGCTTTCCTCCAGCGCCGTGTCGAGGCGGGCCAGGGCGGCCTCCTCGGTGATGGCTTCGGGCGGGCCCTCGGGCAGGGCGGAGCGGCGGTGCCGCTCGACGATCATGCCGTCGGCGATGCAGAGGCTCTCCCCCGGCAGCACGCGCCGGATGCCCTGGAAGATGGTCTCCGCCCCCGTGGTGAACTGGAGCTGCAGCAGCTCGTCGCGCGCCTCGGTGCGGATGCGCGGCTGGACGAGGCCGGCGGCGATCAGTGCCTGCGGCTCGGAGGCGAAGGCGATGCCGTCCTTGGTCTCGGCTATGTAGAGCGGCTTGATGCCGAAGGGGTCGCGCGCCAGCACGAGGCGGCGCGTGGCGCGGTCGTGGAGCGCGATGGCGTACATGCCGCGCAGGTTGTCGACGAAGTTCGGGCCGTCCCGGCGGTAGAGGTGCAGCGGCGGCTCGCAGTCGGACTGCGTGGCGCAGACGAGCTGGTTCTGCTCGCGCAGCTCCAGGTAGTTGTAGATCTCGCCGTTCGCGACGAGGGCGGCGCCGCCGGCGAAGAGCGGCTGGTCGCCGGTCACGAGGTCGATGATGGACAGGCGCGTGTGCGCGAGCGCCACGCCGCCGGCCATGTGGTGCCCGGCGCCGTCGGGCCCGCGATGGGCGAGGGCGGTCGTCATCGCCTCCAGTGCGGCGGCGGGCAGGGGCGCGCCCGGACGTAAGGCCAGGCCAGCGAGACCGCACATGCTATCGGTTCCTCATCGCTGCACCTTGTGGAGGAAATCGCGCCACTGGGCGAGGACCGGAGCCTCGGCGAAGTTTTTCTCGAATTCCTTCCGGCCGTTATGCGCCAGCCGTGCGGCCTCCTGCGGATCGACGAGCGCGGATCGGATGGCATCGGCGAGCGCCTCGGCCGAGTCGACGGGGGCGAGCAGGCCGGTCTCGCCCTGGTCGATCAGCTCGCCCGGCCCCTGGGCGGCGGCGGCGATGACGGGGCGCGAGGCGGACCAGGCCTCCAGCACGATATTGCCCAGCGGCTCGTGGCGCGAGGAGCAGAGGAAGAGGTCGCAGGCCGCCAGCAGCGCGCCGGTGTCCTCGCGCCATCCCAGCAGGTGCACGCGCCCCGCGACGCCGCATTCGCGGGCCAGGGCGGTCAGCGCCTCGCGCTCCGGGCCTTCGCCGGCGATGCAGAGCGTGGCGTCGGGAACGAGCGCCAGGGCACGGATCGCGACGTCGAAGCCCTTGTTGCGGTGCAGGCGGCCCATGGCGAGCAGGCGTGGCCCGGCACCGGGAAGTTCCGCCGGCGTCGCACCCGCGACATCCGTTACGAAGTTGGGGAGGTAGTGCGCGTTCTCCGCCGGGCAGCCCTGGGCGACGATCCAGTCGCGCAGGGCGCGCGTGTTGCCGACCAGCCGGTCGCAATCCCGATAGTATTTGAGGTCGTAGTAGCCGCCGAGCCGGCCGACCGTGGGCCAGGGGTCAGGGTCGGGGCCAGGGGGCGTCTTGCTGCCCGCGCGGTTCATCCAAGCCATGGTGACGGTCGGTTGGAACTTCTTCAGCAGCAGGCCGATGCGCGGGCGCGTGAGGATGTCGATCGGCCCGCCGAAGCGGAGTTCGACCGGGCACAGGCCGCCAGCGGCGAGGCGTGCGGCGCGCTCGGGATCGCGGCGGATGATGGGCAGCACCTCATCGCCCGCGCCATGCAAAGCGAGGGTCAGGCGCTCGTAGAAGGCCTCGGCGCCGCCGTGCTTCGCGCCGGCCATGATGTTGGCGAGGCGGATCATGCGAGCGCCTCGAAGCGCGCGGCCACGTCGCTCCAGCCGGGGCCCGGGCCGCGCGCGAGGGCGGCGCGGTGCATAGCGAGCCAGGCAACGTCGTCGGTGAGCAGGCGGCGCGCGGCCTCGACGAAATCCTCGCTGCTGCGCGCCACGATGCCGGTCACGCCGTCCACGATCCGTTCGGCGACGGCGCCTCGATCCATCACCACGCAGGGCAGGCCCATCGCCTGCGCCTCGGCCAGCGCCAGGCAGAAGGTTTCGCCTTCGTCGCCGAGATAAAGCATGCAGCGTGCCTCCAGCAGTTTGTCCCGCAGTTTGTCCCGCGCGACGGGCGCGAAGATGCGGACGCCGCTCGCCGCCGCACGGGCCAGGATGGGCGCGGCGCGCCCGGCGAGGCGTGCGTCGCCGCCATAGGTCGCGGCGCCGGAATAGGCGTGCAGCTCGCCGGCGCCGATGCGGGGCCAGAGGGCCGCCAGCTCGTCCAGCCCGCGCGTCGGATTGGAGGCGAAGATCGCGACCGGCGCAGGCGGCGCGCGCTCGCTCGCGGGCTCGTCGAAGGGCGGCGCCACGGCGAGCGGGATCTGCTCGCGCCGGCCGGGCATCCACCCGGGCAGCGTCGCGGCATGGTACGGCCCGAGCGTCACCAGCGCGGGGCGCGCGAGCAGGAGCGGCCAGGCATGGCGCGGCTTGCGCAGGTAGCGCGCCGGATTGTGCAGCCAGAGCACGCGCCGGCCCTTCGGGAGCTCCGCGAAAAGGCGCGGCACGCGCGTGGCGATGACGAGGTCCGCACGGCCGGGCAGGGGCGCCGTCTCACCCTCGAAATGCAGCCGGAAGTCATGGCCGCGCGCGGCGAATTCGCGCGCCAGCAGCGCCACCGCCGTCTCCACCCCGCCGAGCGGCCGCAGGCCGATGGCGTCGGTCTCGATGCGTGGGCCCTCGTTGGCGAGGACGATCCTCAAGACGGGCCTCGAGACCGGGCTCAAGACCGGTGGCGCTCCGGCTCCAGCCGCGCCTTGAGATGGGAGAGCAACGGGAAGAGCCCTGCGCAAAGCGCGATCAGCAGGCCCCAGCCGCCCTCCTTATAGCCCTTCCGCCCGACCAGGCACTTGAAGGTCCGCGAGACGAAGCGGCGCAGATTGTTGCCCAGCGTCCCGATATCGCCGGAATCCAGGAGATCCGCCGCCTTGGCGCTGCTGTAGCGGTCGAGCCGGCGCAGCATGTCGGAGATGTCGCGGTCCACCTCGTGGCGGATGCCGTGGGCGGTGATCCGCGCGCCCTCGCTGCCCGTCCAGTCGAGGCCGGGATGCACGCGCTGGGCGCGCCAGTGCTTGGCGCCCTTGCGGAAGAGGATTGGCTTCAGCGTGGTGCCGAAGCTGCCGCCCCAGCCGTGCAGGATCAGCCGCTCGCCCACGTAATTGTCGATGCGGACGCGGTGGAAGGCGTCGGCGCTGGTCTCGATGACCCGGCGGATCTCGGCGCCGAGCTCAGGCGGGGCGCGCTCGTCGGCGTCGATCTCGAGGATCCAGTCGCCGGAGCAGGCGGCGATGCCGGCATTGCGGCGCTCGCCTTCCAGCGCCCACTCGCCCTGCAGCACATGGGCGGCCGCGCCGCGTGCGATCGCAGCGCTGGAAT
>JAQGHZ010000532.1 GCA_028291485.1 Rubritepida sp.
CCATCAGGTTCAGCACGAGCAGGACGGTGGTGATCGCATAGGCCTGGATCAGCGGCGCATTGTGCATGGGTCGGGTTCCTCCTGGCCGAAGGGTAGCACCTGCGGTCCGCGGCTCCCCAAACGCAACGAGCCGCCTGTGCGCTGCATGCGCGCAGGCGGCTCGCGAGGGCGAAAGGCTCAGCCCCGGATGAACGCCAGCAGGTCCGGGTTGATCACCTCCGCATGGGTCGTGAGCATGCCGTGCGGATAGCCCGTATAGACCTTCAGCGTCCCGTTCTTCAGCAGCTTCACCTGCAACAGGCTGGCATCGGCATAGGGGACGATCTGGTCGTCATCCCCCTGCGTCACCAGCGTGGGCACGGTGATCGCCTTCAGGTCCTCGGTCTGGTCGGTCTCGGAGAAGGCCTTGATGCCCTCGTAATGCGCCTTGGCGCTGCCGATCATCCCCTGCCGCCACCAGTTGTCGATCACGCCCTGCGAGACCTTCGCGCCCGGCCGGTTGAAGCCGTAGAAGGGGCCCGAGGCGACGTCGATGTAGAACTGCGCCCGGTTGGCGGCGAGCGCGGCGCGAAAACCGTCGAACACCTCGATGGGCGTGCCGCCCGGATTGCCCGGCGTCTTCACCATCAGCGGGGGCACGGCGCTGACCAGCACGGCCTTGGCGACGCGGCCCTGCGGCTGGCCATACTTCGCGACATAGCGCGCCACCTGCCCGCCGCCGGTGGAATGGCCGATGTGGACGACGTTCTTCAGATTGAGGTGCTCGACCACGGCTGAGGCGTCGGCGGCGTAGTGGTCCATGTCGTGCCCGTCGCTCACCTGGCTGGAGCGGCCGTGGCCGCGCCGGTCGCTGGCGACCACCCGGAAGCCCTGGCCGAGGAAGTAGAGCATCTGGCCGTCCCAGTCGTCGGAGCTCAGCGGCCATCCGTGGTGGAAGAAGATCGGCGGCGCGTCCTTCGGCCCCCAGTCCTTGTAGAAGATCTCAACGCCATCCTTGGTGGTGACGGTGCTCATCGTGGTGTTCTCCTGTGGGGTAGGTTTTCGTGCGCCGTCTCAGAGGCCCAGATCCGAGAGGCTGGGATGGTCGGCCGGGCGCGGTCCCGAGCGATCCCAATGGTACTTGCGCTCGCTTTCGCGGATCGGAAGGTCGTTGATGCAGGCGAAGCGGCGCTTCATGAGGCCTTCGCTGCCGAACTCCCAGTTCTCGTTCCCATAGGAGCGGAACCAGTTTCCGGAGTCATCGTGCCACTCATAGGCAAAGCGCACGGCGATCCTGTCCTCGGTGAAGGCCCAGAGTTCCTTGATCAGGCGATAGTCCAGCTCCTTGACCCATTTGCGGGTCAGGAAGGCGACGATCTCGGCCCGGCCGTGCAGGAATTCCGCCCGGTTCCGCCAGGCGCTGTCCGGCGAGTAGGCGAGCGACACCCGTTCGGGATTGCAGGAGTTCCAGCCGTCTTCGGCGCCGCGAACCTTCTGTTCCGCGGTGGCGCGGGTGAAGGGCGGAAAGGGCGGGCGGCTTTCACTCATGGTCGAACTCCCCTCTGGCGGCGCGCCCCCAACATGGGGAGGCCTCTTCGCTTTGCCTTGGGCCTACGTGCTGAAAAACCGCGAACGGCCCGGCCAATCCCCATATGCGGCTCGCCATGGACACCGAACGCATCGCGCTGACCGGCGCGAAGGAAACCCTCCTCGTCACCCTCGCCGCCAAGGCGGAGGAGAGCCGGCAGCCCGACTCCCTCCTGCACGACCATTGGGCGGCCAAGGCCGTCGCCCGGATCGACTACAACTTCGCCGCGATGAACATCGACCGCGACATGATGATCGGCCTCGCGCTGCGCGCCCACCTCCTCGACGGCTGGGCGCGCGATTTCCTGGCGCGCCATCCCGAGGCGACCGTGCTGCATCTCGGCTGCGGGCTGGACAGCCGGGTGTTCCGGCTCGATCCGGGGCCCGGAATCCGCTGGTTCGACCTGGACTACCCGGAGGTGATTGATCCGCGCCGCCGCCTCTATCCCGCGCGCGAGGGCACCACGCTGATCGGCGCCGCGGTGACGGATCCCGGCTGGCTCGCCGGCATCCCGGCGGACCGGCCGACGCTGATCCTGGCCGAGGGGCTGCTGCCCTATGTCGCCGCGGACGAGGTGGTGCCGCTGCTCGACCGGCTCACGGCGCATCTTCCGGGCGGCGAGCTGGTCTTCGACGCCTATAGCCGGATCGGACTCTGGCTGATCCGGTATCAGCCCGCCATCCGCCGGACCGGGGCGCAGCTGCACTGGGCGCTGGAGGATCCGCGCGAGCTCGAGCAGGCGATCCCGCGGCTGCGGCTGCTGGAGGAACTGCGCGCCTACGATCCCGCCTGCTACCCTCCGGCGCAGATCGCCCGGATGTCCGCGATCGCGCGCGGGGCGGTGCTGGCCATCCGGATGTTTCCGGTGCTGGGCACGATCGGGCGGCTGCTGCGCTATTCGTTCTAAAAGTCTATTTGGGAACTCTGGCGGCGAAGGCTCCGCGAGGGATTTTTTGTGCCTGGAAGGCGCTGGTCATGCCGAAGGCATGCCTTCGGCATGACGCCGCGTCCAGTACAATCCGCGTCGGATATGCGACTCGGAGCTCGGCCTCTCAATCAATGCGTGAGATCATGAAGGCCCTCGA
>JAQGHZ010000542.1 GCA_028291485.1 Rubritepida sp.
GGCGCGGTGGGCTGCGCGCCGCCGTGGTCGATCCGCTGGCCGGACTCGAGGACACGCTGGCCGCCAATGCCGAGACCCGCGCGATGGACCGCCTACACGCCGCCGACCACGAGCTGATGCGCAGCCAGCGCTCGCTGGCGAAGCGCTCGGCCTGGGCGGGGGCGGGGGGCGGTCTGCTGGCGCAGCTCGCCGTTCTGGCGGCGCTGGGCTGGGGTCTGGCCGGCGGGCCGGCCGCGGCCGGCATGGTGGTGCTGGCGCTCTTCCTCTCCGTCGCGGCGGCCGAGGCGCTGGGCCTCATGCCGCGCGCCGGCGCCGCGCTGGCCTCGGCGGGGGCGAGCGCGCGACGGCTCTTCGAGGCCGCGGATACGCCCGCACCGGTCGCGGAACCTTCGCATCCCGTCGCCTTGCCGCTCTCCAACGAGCTGGTCCTGCAGGATATCACCTTCGGCTGGCGCCCCGGGGCGCCGGTGCTGGAGGGGCTGAACCTCACGCTGCGCGAGGGCGAGCGGGTCGCCATCCTCGGCCCTTCGGGCGCGGGGAAGTCCACGCTGGCGGCCCTGCTGACCAAGCTGGCGGCCCCCCAGGCCGGGACCATCCGGCTCGGCGGCATCGACATCGCCGGGCTGTCGGCCGCGGACCTCCGCACCCGCATCGTGGTCCTGTCGCAGCAGGCCCGGCTCTTCGACGACAGCATCGCGGCCAACCTGCGCCTTGCGGCCCCGAACGCGCCCGACGCCGCGCTCTGGCGCGCTTTGGCCAAGGCCGGCATCGCCGACCACATCCGCGGCCTGCCCGAGGGCCTCGAAACCCGCTGCGGCGAGGGCGGCACCCGCTTCAGCGGCGGCGAGGCGCGCCGCATCGCGCTGGCTCGCGCCCTGCTGCCGCCCGCGGGCCTCCTGATCCTGGACGAGCCCACCACCGGCCTCGACGTCGCCGCCGAGCGTGCCTTCCTCGCCACCCTCGCCACCGCCTGCGAGGGCCGCAGCCTGCTGCTCGTCACCCACCGGCTGACCGGCGCCGAGCCGCTGGACCGCGTGCTACGCGTCGCCGGCGGGCGGCTTCTGCCGGCGACGGCCTAACCTTCCCTCGGATGCAAGCTGTCGTCGTTCTGAATGGTTGACGTGGAGCGGTGCTTACCTGACTGACAGCTTCAGTGGATTCCTGGAGAACCGTCCCGATGCATCGCCGTATGCTGCTCGCCGCCGCCGTCCTGCCGCTCCTCGCGGCCTGCTCGGGTGCGGATCTCGATCCCATTCTCGTCCGCGACCCGGCGAACCTGCCGCGCCCGGTGGTCTTCTTCAATGAGGACAGCTCCACGCTGGATGATGCCGCCAAGGCCACGATCCGCGAGGCCGCCGACACCGCCGATCGCTTCGGCGACGCCCGCGTGAACGTCTTCGGCTACGCCGGCCCGATGGGCGGCGCGGACTTCAACCGCCAGCTCTCCGATGCGCGCGCACGGGTCGTGGCGTCGCAACTGCGGCAGAACGGCATCGCCTCCGAGCGGATCTTCGTCGTGTCGCGCGGACCGGTGCCCTTCGACATGGCGCCGATCGAGAGCCGCCGCGTCGAGATCCGCTTCGCCGCGCCGGCCCCGCGTCCGCCGCAATAAGAGTGCGATCGGCGGAGGCGCTTTGCCGAGGCCGTGAATCGCCCTCTCGGCAGAGTGCGATCGGCGGAGGCGGCTTCGCCGAGGCCGTGAATCGCCCTCTCGGCAGGGTGCGATCGGCGGAGGCGGGGTCGCCGAGGCCGTGAATCGTCCCGGCCGAGGGAGCCCCTGCCGGGCCGACTCGAATGGCCTGCTACGCTGCATGAGGCTTGGCGTGCATCTTCCCGTGCCAGGCGAGCGAGAGGCATAGCGTGACGCAGGATCCTGCGAAGGTACTTCATGACGTCTTCGGCCATGCGGAGTTCCGTGGCCGGCAGGCGGAGATCGTCGATCATGTGATGCGGGGCGGCTCCGGCCTCGTGCTCATGCCGACGGGCGGGGGCAAGTCGCTCTGCTTCCAGGTGCCCGCGCTCTGCCGCGAGGGCCTCGCCATCGTCGTCTCGCCGCTGATCGCGCTGATGGAGGACCAGGTCGCGGCGCTGCGCCAGCAGGGCGTGGCCGCCGCCGCGCTGCATTCCGATCTCGAGGAACCCGAGCGCCGCGAGGTCTGGCGCGGCCTTAATGAGGGCACGCTCAAGCTCCTCTACATCAGCCCCGAGCGGCTTGGCATGGACGGCATGCTGGAGCGGCTCTCACAGGGCCCCATCGCGCTCTTCGCCGTGGATGAGGCGCATTGCATCAGCCAGTGGGGCCATCACTTCCGCCCCGAATACCGCGCGCTCAGCTTCCTGCGCAGCGGCTTCCCGGACGTGCCGCGCCTCGCGCTCACCGCGACGGCCGACGCGCGCACGGTGGACGACATCCGCGCCCAGTTGGGGCTCGAGGATGCGCCGGTCTTCCGCGCCTCCTTCGACCGCGCGAACATCCACCTCGCCGCCACGCCGCGCGACCAGGAACGCGCGCAGATCCGCGGCTTTCTCCGCGAGGCGTCGGACGGCCGCGGCGCCGGCATCGTCTATTGCGGCACCCGCGCCCGCGCGGAGCAGACCGCCGACTGGCTGCGCGCCGACGGGCATGACGCCATGCCCTTCCACGCCGGCATGGCCTCCGAGGACAAGCGCGACGCGCATCGCCGCTTCGCCCGCGGCGACGCGGTCGTGATGTGCGCGACCATCGCCTTCGGCATGGGCATCGACCGGCCCGACGTGCGCTTCGTGGCCCATCTCTCGCTGCCGCAGGGGCCGGAGGGCTGGTACCAGGAGATCGGACGCGCCGGCCGTGACGGGCTGCCGGCGCGCGCGCTGCTGCTCTACGGCGCCGGCGACATCGCGCTGGCGCGCCACCGCATCCAGCAGAGCCCGGCCGCCGACGACCAGAAGCGCATCGAGCGCGCGCGGCTCGACGCCATGGTGGGCATCGCCGAGGCCGGCACCTGCCGCCGCCGCGTGCTGCTGCGCTGCTTCGGCGAGGACCTTCCCGCCGATTGCGGGCATTGCGACGTCTGTGCCGCGCCGCCGAGCCTCTACGACGGCAGCGTGGCCGCGCAGAAGCTCCTGTCCGCCGCGCTGCGCACCGGCAGCCGCTTCGGCCTCGGCCATCTGGTGGACGTGCTGCGCGGACGGCTGACCGACAAGGTCGCGCAGTTCGGCCACGACAAGCTGCCGACCTTCGGCGTCGGCCAGGAGGTGCCCGAGGGCGCTTGGCGCGGCGTGGTGCGGCAACTGGTGGCGCAGGGGGCGCTCGACATCGCGGTCGAGAACCATGGGGAGCTCGTGCCGACCGAGGCGGCGCGGCCGGTCCTGCGCGGCGAGACCAAGGTCATGCTCCGCGAGGACGTGATGCGCCCGCGCAGCCAGAGGGCGAGCCGCGAGGGCCCGCAGACAAGCTCGGACGATCCGCTCTTCGGCGCGCTGCGCGAGTGGCGCAAGGCGGAGGCGCGGTCGCAGCAGGTGCCGGCCTATGTGATCTTCCACGACGCGACGCTGGCGGAGATCGCCGCGCGCAAGCCGGCGAGCCTGGGAGAATTGCGGAACGTGCCGGGCGTGGGGGAAAGCAAGCTGTCGCGCTACGGCGAGGCGGTGCTCGCCGCGCTGGCCGAGGCGGGCTAGGGCTGATCGACGTTCAGCCTGCGGGGCCGTCTGGCGGGTCTTTTCCGCGCCAGCATCGTCAGAAATCTCGCCAATGCTTCAGCATTGGCATCGGTTTCTTCCTCCCTGGCGCGAAAAATCCTCCGCCAGCCGACTCCCGGTGCTGAATGTCAATTCCGCCTAGGCCTCCGGCGATCCGCGGCCTTCAGAGCGGCACCATCCCGCTCCAGAACTGCATGACGTTGCCGGTCTCGACCGGGATGGAGCTCGCGAATTCCAGCCGGCCATCCGCGCCGACCCGGTAGATGGCCAGATTGGCCGGCCGCATCACCGTGCCCTCGCCCTGGCGGACCCGCCGGCCGACGGTGGCGGCCGCCACCAGCATGCGGGAGGTGGGATCGAGCGAGAAGGTCCGCGGATGGAAGCCGCGCGTGTCCTGGCTCTGCACGAGGGTCGGGCGCCCGGTGGCGGGATCGAGGTCGAAGACGGCGATGCTGTTCTCGCCCTCCAGCCCGACCTGTTGCCCCTGATGC
>JAQGHZ010000571.1 GCA_028291485.1 Rubritepida sp.
CCCCCGGCGGCGGGCAGCAGGCCGAGCTCGTCCAGGCGCGGGCGCAGGGCGGGCTGGTTCACGGCATCGGCCGCCGCGGCCGCAACCCGCGCGATCACGGCCGGCGGTGTGCCGGCCGGGGCGAAGAGCGCCAGCCAGTCACCGATGGAGAATCCCGGAAATCCCTGATCGGCGATGTTGTCCGGCGCGCCGGGCAGGGAGGTCCCGAGGGATCGGATCTGTCCTTCGCGCAGCAGCGGCGCGGCCAGCGCGATGGAGGTGAAGCCCATGGCCACATCGCCGCGCAGCAGCCCCGTCACCTGGTCCGCGCCGCCGCGATAGGGGATGTGCTCGGCCGCGATGCCGGCCCGGCGCGGCAGGGCGGCCATGGCGAGATGGGTGCGCGCGCCGATCCCCACGCTGCCATAGACGGCCAGCCGCGGCTCGGCCCGCAGCCGCTCCAGCAGCTCGGGCAGGGTACCGACGCCGAGATCGGCCCGGACCACCAGCAGCAGGGGCAGGGTGGCCAGCAAGGTCACGGGCGCGAAGGCGGTGCGGTAGTCGAAGCCGAGCCCGCGCATCAGGAAGGGGTTCACCGCCTGCCCGCCGGAATCGAGCAGCAGCGTGGCGCCATCGGGCGCGGCCTGGGCCACCACGCCCGCGCCCACCGCGCCGGAGGCGCCGCTGCGGTTCTCGGGCGTCACGACCATGCCGAGCAGCTCGCCCAGGCGGGGCGCGATCAGCCGGGCGAGGATGTCGGTGCTGCCACCCGGCGGATAGGCGACAACCAGGCGGACGGGCCGCTCCTGCGCCCGGGCGGCGGCCGGAAGCGAGGCGGCGAGGAGGAAGGTGCGGCGCAGCATGGCCGAGGCGTCGCGCCGGGACCCGCGCGCGTCAAGCCTCGCTTCAGTGAAACCCGACGCGCCCCGTGCCCTTGGGCGGCGCGAAGGGATAGAATGCCGCCATGGCCACACGCCGCCCCCGCTCCGAGCCGGACTCCGGCAGCCTCTTCGAATCCGAGGCGCCGCGCCCCCTGGCGGACCGCCTCCGCCCGACCGCGCTGGCTGACGTCATCGGCCAGGATCACCTCCTCGGCCCGGACGGGCCCATCACGCGGATGGTCGAGAGCCGGACGCTGTCCTCCCTCATCCTCTGGGGGCCGCCCGGCACCGGCAAGACGACCATCGCCCGGCTCCTGGCCCATGCGACCGATCTGCATTTCGAGTCGCTCTCGGCGATCCAGGGCGGCGTCGCCGACCTGCGGCGGGTCTTCGATGCGGCGCGCGACCGTCGCGCCATGGGGCAGGGCACGCTGCTCTTCGTGGACGAGATCCACCGCTTCAACCGGGGCCAGCAGGACGCCTTCCTGCCCGTCATGGAGGACGGCACCATCGTCCTGATCGGCGCCACGACGGAGAACCCCTCCTTCGAGCTCAACGGCGCCATCCTCTCGCGCTCGCAGGTCTTCGTGCTGCGGTCCCTCGACGACGCGGCGCTGGCGATCCTGCTGGAGCGCGCCGAGGCGCATGTCGGCCGCCCCCTGCCCCTGACCGAGGACGCGCGCGGGGCGCTGCTGGGCCTAGCCGGCGGCGACGGCCGCTACCTGCTGAACCTGGTCGAGCAGGTCTATACGGTGCGTTCGCAACGCCCCCTCGATGTCGAGGCCATGGGCCAGGTGCTGAGCCGGCGGCTGGCCTCGCACGACAAGGCGGGCGACGGGCATTACGACCTGCTCTCGGCCTTCCACAAATCGCTGCGCGGCAGCGATCCGCATGCCGCGCACTACTACGCGGCGCGCATGGTGGTGGCGGGGGAATCGCCCGAGGCCATCTTCCGGCGGCTGGCCTGCGCCGCCTCCGAGGATGTGGGCATGGCCGATCCGCAGGCCATGGTGCAGGTCATCACGGCCTGGCAGGCCTTCGAGCGCATCGGCTGGCCGGAGGGCCGGCTCTTCCTCGCCCAGGCCATCAGCTACGTGGCGACGGCGCCGAAGAGCAACGCCTCCTACATGGCCTTCGAGGCCGCCATGGGCCTGGCGCGCGAGACGAGTCATGTCCCGCCGCCGCTGAATATCCTGAACGCGCCGACGAAGCTCATGAAGGAGCTCGGCTACCATTCGGGCTACCGTTACGACCACGATTATCCTGACGCCTATGCGGGGCAGGAGTTCTTCCCCGACGAGGTCAGGCGGCGCGGTGCGGCAGACCTCTACCAGCCGAACGAGCGCGGCTTCGAGCGCGACATCCGCAAGCGGCTCGACTATTGGGCCGCCCAGAAGGCTTCGCGAAAGCCGTGAGCCGCGGACCGGCCGCCCCAAGGTTCCAACGGGCCGTCACCTGGCTTACAGGCCGCGACACGGAATTCCGGATGAGATGGTCCCCATGACGCGCCGAGTCGCCTTCATGATCCGAGCGGCGGCGGATGCCGCCCGCACGAAGCCGCGCGGATGAGCCTGTTCCTCGTGGCCGTCGGCGGCGCTGCCGGCTCGGTGCTGCGCTACCTCGCCTCCCTGCTCTTCATGGGGATGGGCTGGCCCTGGGGCACCCTGCTGGTGAACATCCTGGGCAGCTTCGCCATGGGCATGTTCGCCGGGATCGGGCTGTCGCCGCAGCAGCGGCTGCTCTGGATGACCGGTGTGCTGGGCGGCTTCACCACCTTCTCGGCCTTCAGCCTCGAGACCGCCACGCTGTGGGAGCGCGCGCATTGGGAGGGCGTGGCCTATGTCGCGCTGAGCGTGACCCTGGGCCTCGCCGCCTTCGCCGCGGGGATGTGGCTGGCCCGGAGCTGACGGCCCGGCGGCTTGACGGCACCCCCCGCCGGGCGTCTTCCTGGCGGGGACGGAAGGAGCGCCACGATGGACGCAGCAGGGACGAACCGACAGATGCGGCTGGGCATCTTCGTGCAGGCCGCCGGGCATCACGTTGCCGGCTGGCGGCATCCCGATGCCATGCCGGGCGGGCCCAACCTCGCGCTGATGCAGCACATCGCCGCGACGGCCGAACGCGGGAAGTTCGACATGTTCTTCCTCGCCGACAATTTTTCGACCGGTTATGGGGAGCATCCCTCCTCGATCGGCAAGTTCGAGCCGCTGACGCTGCTGTCGGTGCTCTCGGCGGGGACGACGCATCTGGGCCTCGCGGCCACCGCCTCGACCACCTATGCCGAGCCCTACCATACCGCCCGCGCCTTCTCCTCGCTGGACCACCTCTCCGGCGGGCGCGCGGCCTGGAATGTGGTGACCACCTCCTATCCCAAGAACGGCGCCGTCTTCGGCAAGCAGCATCCGCCGCATGCCGAGCGCTATGCCATGGCCGACGAATTCGTCGAGGCCTGCAAGCTGCTCTGGGATTCCTGGGACGACGGCGCCTTCGTCATGGACAAGGAGCGCGGCAGCTTCGTGCGGCCGGGCACGCTCCACATCCCCGATTTCGAGGGCAAGTACTTCACCGTGAAGGGCGGGCTGAACCTGCCGCGCTGCCCGCAGGGCCAGCCGGTGATCATCCAGGCCGGCAGCTCCGCGCCGGGCCAGGCGCTGGCGGCGCGCACGGCCGAGGTGGTCTTCACCGCGCAGAACAACCTGAGCGACGCGCAGGATTTCTATCGCGGCCTGAAGGCCCAACTTGCCCAGCACGGGCGGGGCGAGGACGCGCTGAAGATCATGCCCGGCTTCATGCCGATCATCGGCCGTGACGAGGCGGAGGCGAAGGCGCTCTTTGCCGAGCTCAGTCGCAACCTCGACATGAAGCAGGCCAACACCGTGCTGTCGGACCGGTTGGGCACCGACATGTCGCGCTTCGACCTCGACGCCCCGGTGCCCGACCTGCCGGAGAGCGAGCACCTGAAGAGCCGCGCGCTGCTGCTGCTGGAGATGGCCCGGCGCGAGGGGCTGACCTTGCGCGAGCTGTGCCACCGCGTCGCCGCCTCGCGCGGCCATCTGATGGTCATCGGCACGGCGGAGCAGGTGGCGGACACGATGGAGCAGTGGTTTCGCGAGGGCGGCGCCGACGGCTTCAACCTGATGCCGCCCTTCTTCCCGACGCAGTTCGACGCCTTCGTGGACCAGGTCGTGCCGATCCTGCAGGCGCGCGGGCTGTTCCGGCAGGAGTACGAGGGGACGACGCTGCGCGAAAATCTCGGCCTCGCGCGGCCGGCGAGCCGCTATGCGGCCGCGACGATGGAAAGCGCTGCGGAGTCGAGCGCGATCCGCTGAGGCGGCTTCGCCGAAGCGGTGAATCGCCCTCGCAGGGAGCGCGATCCGCTGAGGCGGCTTTGCCGAAGCGGTGAATCGCCCTCGCAGGGAGCGCGATCCGCTGAGGCAGCTTCGCCGAAGCGGTGAATCGCTCTCGCAGCAAAGCTCTCCTCAGGCGTTGTACCAGATCGGCACCAGCCACTGCCCGCCGTTCCAGTCGGGCGGCACCAGCGGTGCGAAGGCGGCGCCGAGGCGGTTGGGGTAGCGCTTCTTCGGGTCGGCATTCTGCGGGGCCGGGTTCATGGCCCAGCCCTCGGCCAGGGTGGGCACGATGCCGACAAGCAGGCAGAGCTGCACGAAGGTCCGGAAGTCGGCGATGGTCTCGATGGCGATGTGGTTGCCGCCGGGCGTGAAGGCGATCAGCGGCAGGTCCACATCCGCGACATGGGGCCGCGCCGCCTCGTCGCTGTGCCAGAGCACGTTGCGGCGGGGGAAGGGCTGGCCCGCCATGCCGGCGACGCCGGTGCGCATGCCCCCGATGGTCGAGTTCAGGATCTGCGAGACCGAATAGAGCCGGTTGGTCATGTTGCCGAGCTTGGTGCCATGCTGCACGCCGTTCCGCTCCGGATCCGGCACGGTGAAGTTGCGCTCCAGCACGTGCTCGATGTGGTCGCGCTGGCTCCAGGCCTTCACGGTGCCGAGGATGCGGCGGTCCTCGCCGTGGCGGTCGTAGCGGTTGGGGCCCCTCAGGAAGGGCCAGAGCGCGAAGAGGTCGTAGTCGCCGGTGATGGCGTTCAGCGGATGCTCGCCGCCGTAGTGCCGATGGTCCACCGAGTTCGTCATCGCGAGCATCGGCTCGTACATGTCGCCGTACCTGGTGTCGTAGGGCGCGACGGAACCGCCGTGCTCCTGCATGAAGGAGGTGCCGCGCGCCCCCCCGAGCTGAAGCGCGTTCTTGGACCGATCGAAGTAGACGCCCCACATCTCGCCGGCCGGCGTCTGAACCTTGATGAGGCAGTAGTGGAAGGCGATTCCACTGGGATGGACGGCATGGCCTTCCAGCCGGCCCGCTTTGGGTGTCAGCGCGATCCGTCCGGTGTTCCGCAGCCATTCCACGCGCTCCGGGAAGAGGCGCAGCGGCGTGGTGTTGGCCTTCCAGTCCGCCCGGCTTCTGGCATCGGAGAGGGCCTCCACATGCTCGCCCCGGTTGTAGCCGGCCTTCTCCATGCCGTTCTTGTTCAGCCGCGGATCGCGGAGGACGAAGCCCGCCATCGGGCCCCAGTCGCAGGACTTGCCGTGGATGCGGAAGCCCTTGGTGTCGTAGCCCTGCTGGAGGAGCTGGAGGCAGGTGGGCCCGACGCAGCGGACGAGGATGACACAGCGCTGCGAGGCGGCGACGGTGCGGAAGGCATGGGCGTGTTCCCGTGGAACCCCCGCGACATTCTCGCGAAAGGCGCCGTTATTGGTGAGCAGTGCCATGCCGAGCTTCCCCCTGGGCCGGGTCTGCAGAGCGACCTCGGGCGGGGGAGCATCCGTCGGCGGCCTGCCAGGAGCAAGCGCGCAGGGAATTGATGTCCCAGGAATGTGAAACCGTGGAGACGGCCCTACCGGCGTCGGCCGAGCGCGATCTCCGCGGCCTTCCGGCCGCTCATCCAGGCCCGCATGCCGGCGGCGCGGCCCGACCATTTCTCCCGCCGGGCATCGCCGCGCCGCAACGCGGATTTGAGCGCCAGCGACGGCCATTCGCCGAGCGCCAGCCGCCAGGCCGCGCCGCGGCCGTGGTGCTTGGCCTCCAGGTGCAGGCGCGACCAGCCCTGGTGAAACGCCTTCCACCAGTTGAGCGTCGCCGAGGGCGCGGTGCTGGCGCCGCCCTCGTGCCGGACGCGCACGCCGGCGACATGCACCAGCGCATGGGCGGCCGCGCGCATCCGCAGGCAGAGGTCGTCATCCTCGAAGTAGAGGAAGATCTCCGGGTCGAAGCCGCCGAGCGCGCGGAAGACGGCCATCCGCAGGAACATCGCCGAGCCGCCGACATACCAGCAGCAGGCGTCGCCCTCGGGCTCCACCACGGGGCCGCGCAGGCGGCGGAAGGGCAGGTCGTGGCCGAACTGCATGGTGCCGTCGGGGGCGATGACCTCGGGGGCGAACATCGCCGCCTCGGGGTAGCGGCGCGCGGCGGCGACGAGGCCGGCGATCGTGTCCGGCTCCAGGGTCGCATCGGCGTTCAGCAGGAGGCCGAATTCGGTCTCCACCTCGGCGAAGCCGGCATTGGCGCCGGGGCCGAAGCCGAGGTTGCGCCCGGCCCGGACCACCTTCGCCTGGGGCCGCGCCGCCCGCGCGACCGCGGCGCTGTCATCCGGACTGGCATTATCCACGACGACCACCGGGCATTCCGCCGGGATCGCCGCGAGGCAAGCGGGCAGCAGCGCCGCCGAATTATAGGCGACGATGACGATGCTGACGTCGCTCTCGCTCACGGCCCCTCGCTTCAAGGACGAAGCGGGGCGGTCTCGGCCAGGGCCTGGAAGAAGGCGGCCACGGCGGTCTCCTCGTCCATCTGCGTCTCGAGCTCGGGGGCGCCCACGGCGACGAGGCCGCCGGTCCAGAAGCCCTCGGCGCCGCCGGGGGGCACCGCGTATTGCAGCATCGCGATGCCGGCCGGGCCCCGGTAGGAGATGTAGGGGCAGCGGCGATACTTCTTCGTGCGCACGCCGCCGCCCGTCTTGGGCGCGCCGTCCTTGGAAAGCAGCGCGTGCGGCTGCTTCACGCCGTTCGCCTTGGCCGTCTCCGCCGTCAGGTCGAAGCGCGACTGCGCCTCGGCCGCCACGGCGAGGATGCGCTTCGTCGCGGCCTCCAGCACCGGATCCACCACCGCGCCCGCGCGGGCGGGCATCACCCGGCGCGTGTCCAGCGCGAGCTTCGCGGCGTCGCGGAACTCGGTGGCCTTGGCGTGCAGCTTCGCGTTCGGGCCGGCGAGGATGGCCTCGGCATTGGCCATCATCGCCTTGAGCTCGGCGGTCGTCTTACCTTCGAGGGACGTGCTCACGACATGTTGACCATGATTGTCTTCTTATGGGTGAAATGTTCCAGCATGGCCTCCAGCGAGGCCTCCTTGCCGAGGCCGGAGCTCTTCACCCCGCCGTAGGAAAGATTGGCCTGGACCACGAGGTTTTGGTTGATCTGCACCAGCCCCGCCTCCAGCCGGTGCGCGAGGTCGAGGCCCACCTTGAGGTTGTTGGTCCAGAGGCTCGCGGCGAGGCCGTACTCGCTGTCATTGGCTTCGGCGAGCACCTTCTCGGCGTCGTCGAAGGGCTGCATGACCGTGACCGGCCCGAAGATCTCCTCGCGCACCAGGCGCGAGCTGCCGTCGAGGCCGGTGAAGATCACCGGGCGGATGAAGAGGCCCTTCTTCAGCGCCGAATCCTTGGGCAGGGCCGAGCACTCGTGCGCCGTGGCGCCAGCGGTTTTCCTGCCCTCGTCGATGAAGCCCTGGACCTTCTCGAACTGGCCCTCGCTGATGATGGTTCCGATGTCGGTCTTCTCGTCGAGCGGGTCGCCCATGACCATGGCGTCCACGGCCTTCTTCATCTCGGCCACGAAGGCGTCGAAGATCGGCCGCTCGACATAGATGCGGCTGGCGGCCGTGCAGCTCTGGCCCTGGCGGGTGAAGCGCATGGAGGTCAGGGCACCGCTCACGGTCTTGGCGAAGTCACAATCGGCGAAGACGATCAGGGGCGACTTGCCGCCCAGCTCCAGCGTCACCGGGATCAGCTTCTGCGAGGCGGCCTTGGCGACGATCTTGCCGGTCTCGACCGAGCCGGT
>JAQGHZ010000591.1 GCA_028291485.1 Rubritepida sp.
GGGCTATGCGGCCGACAGCAGCGTGACCCCCTGCTGGCCGGCCAAGGGCATGGCGCGGCCCTGGCTCTCGGCGCAGCCCTACTGGGCCGACCGTGAGCAGCGGCTGATGGAGATCCCCGTCTCTGCCGCGCTGGTCGGCCGGCTGTTCCGCGCGACGTCGCTCGCGCCGCTGGTGTTCCATCCGCGCGCGCAGCGCTGCCATGTCTCGGGCGCCATGTCGCGCCTCGGCCTGATGGAGCGCATCCGCCTGAGCCCGGAGGGCATGACGATCGACGAGGCGAAGCGCCTCACGCGGCACATGCTCGCGGAGGGCCACCGCGCCTTCGTGCTGACCTACCACTCGCCCTCGCTGGTGCCGGGCAACACGCCCTATGTCCGCACGCAGCAGGATCTCGCCCGGTTCCTCGCCTGGCTCGACGAGTTCTACACCTTCTTCGCCGGCGAGGCCGGCGGCCGCTTCGGCAGCTGGCGCGACCTGCGCTACGGCGCGGTGGCCGAGACCGCCATGGCCGCCCAATGAGGCCCCCGCGGATGAGGCCCGGCGGATGAGATCCCGCGTGTGACGGGCTGGCTGGACGGGTGGCAGGTCGCGCTGACCGGACTGCTGCTTCCGCCGCTCCTGCTCGTCCTGGCGATCGTGCCGGCGGGCTTCGCGGCGCGCCGGTGGCGTGGGGCCGCTTGGCTCGCCGCCGCCCTCGCGCTCGGCGTGCTGGCGCTGGCGACGCCGCTCGCCTCGGATCGGCTCTTTGCCTCGCTGGAGCCGACCGCCGCCTCGTCTGGGCCCGACAAGCCGCGCGCCATCATCATCCTCGGTGGCGACGTCTCGCATACTGGCACGATCTACGAGCCCGGCTCGCTCACGCTGGAGCGGCTGCGCGCCGGCGCGGCACTGCACCGCGCGACCGGCCTGCCCATCCTGGTCACGGGCGGCGTGCTCGGCCCAGGGGAGCCGCCGCTCGCGACGCTCATGGCGCGCAGCCTGCGCGAGGATTTCGGCGTCCCCGTGCGCTGGATCGAGGACCGCGCGCGGGACACGCGGGAGAACGCGATCTTCGCCACCGCCGCCCTGAGCGCCGAGGGCATCGGCGAGGCGCTGCTCGTCACCCATGGCTGGCACATGGGCCGCGCGCTACAGGCCTTCTCACGGCAGTGCTTCGCCGCCGATCCCCGGCCGCTTCGCCCGGCGCCCACCCACCGCTGGGGTATCTGGAGCCTTGCGCCGCGGCCGGACCATCTGGCGGAGAGCTGGTTCGCGCTGCGCGAATGGGCCGGCCGCCTCGTCTATGCCTGGCGCGACGGCGCGCCCCCGGCCTCCTGTCGGGGAATTTGACAATGGCACTCCGAAGCCTGTCCAACGCCCTGCAATCCTTTGTATTATATTGGGAAAATTCCTGGCCCGCATCTTGCTTTTCCTGGGTCAGCCGTTCCTGGCTGGCGTCATCGAAGGAAGAGCAGAATGCCCCGCACCTCCCCGCTCCACGCTCGGACGCCTGCCTTCGCCGCGGTGACGTCGTGAGCCTCTCCTCCGGCGAGATGACCAGCCCGCCGCTGCCCTCCAGGACCCGTGTGCCGCGTCTGCGCTCGGCATCCGGCGAGACCGTCCGTGTGCAGGAGCTTCCGTCCCGCGCCATGCCGGACTGGGCCGATCCCTTCCTGGTCCCCGAGGATGGCGGCGACATCTTCGCCTCGCGCTTCTGGTACGACGCGGTCCTCGGCCACGCCCTGCCGGCCGACGCCCGCACCGCCGTGGCGCTGATCGGGGAGGATGAGGGCCAGATCCTGCTGCCGCTGCTGCGCGGCCCGCGCGGGCTGCGCAGCCTCGCCACGCCCTACACGCTCGAATGGCGGCCGCTCTCCCTCGGCGGCGACGACGCGGCGATCGAGGCGGCCGGGCGCGGCCTCGGCGCATGGCTGCGGCATCGCGCGCCGATGTGGTTCGAGGCGCTGGACCTGCAGACTCCCCTCATCACGGCACTGGCCCGCGGCGTCGCGGCCTCCGGCGTCTCGGTCCAGCCCTACCGGCATTTCGGCAACTGGCACGAGAAACTGCCGCCCGGGCAGGATTGGGAGGGCTATCTCGACACGCGCGCGCCGGTGCTGCGCACCACCATCCGGCGCAAGCTGAAGCGCGCCGGGCGCGAGTTCCATTTCGAACTGGTCCAGGAGCGCGGAGCCACGCTGGAGCGCGGCATCACGGCCTATGAGGCCGTGCGCGCGGGGAGCTGGAAGCCCTCCGAGCCCTTTCCGCATTTCGACGCCGCGCTGATGCGCGCGGCCGCGGCGGGCGGCGCGCTGCGCCTGGGAGTACTGCGCCTGGGCGTGCTGCGCGACATGGCTGGGCAGCCGGTGGCGGCGCAGTACTGGCTCGTCTCGGGCGGGCGCGCCTGGCTGCTGAAGCTCTGCCATCTGGAGACGGAGCGCGCCGCCTCGCCCGGCACTGCGCTCACCGCCCTCATGATCCAGGGCCTGATCGATCGCGACGGCGTGCGTGAGCTCGACTTCGGCCGCGGCGACGACCGCTACAAACGCCTCTGGGTGTCGGAGCGACGGCAGCGCATGGGCCTCGTGCTGGCGCATGCGGGGCACCCGCAGGGCCTCATGGAGGTGGCACGCCACCGCGTCGCCAGCTGGCTCGGGCGCGACGCATGAGGATCCTCTACAGCCACCGCATCGCCTCGCGCGACGGCCAGGGCGTGCATCTGGAGGCGATGGTCGCGGCGCTGCGCGCGCAGGGCCATGAGGTGCGCGTGGTCGGCCCTGCCAGCTTCGGCGCGGCGGCACATGGCGGCGGAAGCCGCGGGGTCGCCCGGCTGCGCCGCCACCTGCCACGCTGGGCGGCCGAGCTGGCCGAGCTGGCCTATGCCGTGCCGGCCACCTGGCGCCTCGCCCGCGCCGCCGCGGCGTTCCGCCCCGATGTCGTCTACGAGCGCGCGAACCTCTACCACCTCGCCGGCCGCCTCGTGGCGCGCTGGCGCGGCGTGCCTCTGCTGCTCGAGGTCAATGCGCCGATGGCCGAGGAGCGCGGGCGCTTCGGCGGCCTCGCTTTGCCCCGCCTCGCGGCCGGGATGGAGCGGCTGGCGTGGCGCGGCGCCTCCCGCGCGCTGCCGGTGACCGAGGTGCTGGCGGGCCGCCTCCTCGCCGCCGGCGTGCGGCGCGAGCGGATCACGGTGGTGCCGAACGGCATCCACCTGGCCGACTTCCCCGAGCCCGCGCCCCGCGGTCCGCGCGGCCCGATGGTCCTCGGCTTTGTCGGCTTCGTGCGCGAATGGCACGGGCTGGACGGCGTGCTGCGCGGCATGGCCGCCTGGGCCGGGCCGCGCGAGCTGTCGCTCGTGGTCGTGGGCGAAGGGCCGGCCCGGCCCGGGCTGGAGCAGCTGGCGCGCGAGCTCGGCCTCGCGCAGCAGGTGCACTTCACGGGGCTGGCCGCGCGCGGGGACATCCCGGCGCTCGTCGCGGGCTTCGACGTGGCGCTGCAGCCGGCGGCGGTGCCCTATGCCTCGCCGCTCAAGGTCTTCGACTACATGGCCGCCGGGCGCGCCATCGTCGCGCCCGACCAGCCCAACCTGCGCGAGGTGCTGGAGGACGGCCGCACCGCGCTGCTCTTCGATGCCGAGAAGCCCGGCGGCCTGTGGGGCGCGGTGCAACGGCTCGCCCGCGACCCGGCGCTGCGGGCGCAGCTCGG
>JAQGHZ010000594.1 GCA_028291485.1 Rubritepida sp.
CTCGTGGCCCTCCTCGCCGCGCGCTCGCGCGATGTGGCCGGCGCGGAGGACGCGCTGGCCGAGGCTTTCCGGCTCGCGCTCGAGCACTGGCCGAGGACCGGCGTGCCGGACCGCCCCGAGGCCTGGCTGCTGGTGGCGGCGCGCCGTCACCTCGGCCATACTACGCGGCACGACCGCGTCCGGCAGGCTGCCGGGCCCGCGCTGGCCCTGCTCGCCGGGATCGAGGCGGAGCCGGAGGAGATTCCCGACCGTCGCCTCCAGCTTCTGCTGGTCTGCGCCCACCCGGCCATCGACCGAGCGGCCCAGGCGCCCCTCATGCTCCAGACGGTGCTCGGGCTGGATTCCGCGCGGATCGCCGCCTGCTTCCTGGCCTCGCCGGCGGCCATGGCGCAGCGGCTGGTCCGCGCCAAGGCCCGCATCCGCGATGCCGACATCCGGTTCGAGCTGCCGGACGCCGCCGCGCTGCCGCCGCGGCTGGAGGCGGTGCTGGACGCCATCTACGCGGCCTATGGCACCGGCTGGTCGGACCTGCTCGCCGATGGGCAGGGCGCGCCGGGGCTGGTGGGCGAGGCGATCTGGCTTGCCCGGCTGGTGGTGGCGCTGCTGCCGGAGGCGCCCGAGCCCAAGGGCCTGCTGGCCCTCATGCTCCACGCCGAGGCGCGGCGGCCGGCCCGGCGCGACGCCGCCGGCCGCTTCGTGCCGTTGTCGGAGCAGGATCCGGCCCGCTGGTCGCGCCCGATGCAGGAGGAGGCGGAGGCCCTGTTGCGCCTGGCGGCACGGGCCGCGGTGCTGGGCCGCTATCAGCTGGAAGCCGCGATCCAGTCCCTGCATCGGGGCGCACGGCTGGAGGGGAAGCCGCGCCCGGCCGAACTGCTGGCGCTCTACGATCTGCTGGCCCGGCTCTCGCCCTCGGCGGGCGTGCTCGTCGCGCGGGCGGCTGCTATGGCGGAGGCCGGGCACGCGGCCGCCGCGCTCGCCGAGCTGGATGCGCTGGAGCCGAGGCTGGAGGGCTACCAGCCCTGGTGGGCCGTGCGGGCCCGCGCTCTGGACCTGGTGGGCGAGGCGGATGCGGCCTGGTCGGCCCGGCATCGGGCGGCCGGACTTTCCGAGGATCCGGCCGTGCGCGAGTTCCTGCTGAGGTCGTGAGGCTGCTTCACGGCGTGATTTTCCTGGCTGCTAACGCCCGATGGCCTCGCTCAGGGCGGGGCTGAACGGCGCAAGGGCCGGGCGCAGCGCCGCCGGCCAGTCGTGCGGATTCGGCGGCACCGAGAGGCGGACGCGGCCCTGCTCCAGCAGCAGCAGGAAGACCCGTTCCTCGCGGAGATCATAAGCCAGGAAGGCGCCGCCCTCCCGGCAGCTCGCCGGCAGGCAGCCGTAGCCGTGGAGGTAACGGTCCTCGGCCAGCGCCACCGGCGGCCCCGGATCGCGCAGCCGGGCGGCCAGCGCGGTACGGTAGCCGCCGGCGTTGAAGCGCAGCGCGGTGGTCATCTCGGGCTGCTGCGCCAGGGCGAGGACCGGCTGGCCGATGACGGCCCTGACGTCCGGCTCCTGCGCCGCAGCGGGCAGCGCCAGCAGGAGCACCGCGAGCAGGAGTACCGCTAGCGGGTTGGGCCTATTCAACGCGGATGTTCGCGGTGCGCACCAGCTCGGCCATGGCGGCGCGGCCCTCGCGGACGTATCGGGAAAACTCCTCGGGGCTGCTGCCGACCGGCACGGCCGCGAGCTGGGCGAGCCGGGCCTTCACCGGCTCTTCCGCCAGTGTCTCGGCGACGGCGGCCTGCAGCCTGGCCAGGATCGGCTCCGGCGTTCCAGCCGGCGCGAAGAGCGAGGCCCATTCGCTGATCTCGATGCCTGGCGTGCCGAGCTCGGCGAAGGTCGGGATCTCGGGGCGCAGCGGCACGCGCTGTGGCGCCGAGACGGCGATGAAGCGGGCCCGCCCGCTGTCCACGATCGGCCCGGCCGAGAGCATGGTGATGAAGCAGCCGTCCAGCGTCCCGGCCGCGAGGTCGCGCGCCGCGTCGGCGCCGCCGCGATAGGGCACGTGGGTCAGCTCGATTCCCGCGGCCAGGCCGAACTGCACGAGGCCGAGATGCCCGGCCGTGGCATTGCCCTGGGTGCCGATGTTGAGCGGCTGCCCGCGCGCCAGCGCGATGAATTCCGGCAGGGTCCGCGCCGGCAGGTCAGCCTTCACGGCCAGCACCTGCGGGAAGGTCACGGCGAGGGTGATGGGGGCGAAGGCGGTCGCGTAATCGAAGGTCAGGCCGCGCAGCAGGGACGGGTTCACGAGATGGCTGGAGGCATCCATCAGCAGCGTCTGCCCGTCGGGCGCCGAGCGCGCGACCTCGCCGCCGCCGAGCGAGCCGCCGGCGCCGGTGCGGTTCTCGACCACGAGCGGCTGGCCCAGACGATCGCCCATGCGTGGGGTGATGGCGCGGGTCGCGCTGTCGGCCGCGCCGCCGGCGGCGAAGGGCACGATCACGCGGATGGGCCGGGTGGGATAGGCCAAGGGGGCGGGGGATTGCGCGCGGGCGAGGGCGGGCGCGGCCAGGAGGGGCAGGGACAGCGCGAGGCGGCGGGG
>JAQGHZ010000602.1 GCA_028291485.1 Rubritepida sp.
CCGCGCAGGAAAGCGGGGTGCGCGCGCATCGATTCCGCGATGGTCCGGTCCTCGCCGGGCAGCGCCATGCCCGCCATGGCGAGCACGGCGCCCAGCGTCACGCCCGCAGGTCGGCGATCGGCCCGCCACCAGCCGAAGGGCGAGAGCGCCACGTGCCGCGCGGACCCGTCGGCGAGGTCGAGCACAGGCAACCCATCCGGCTCGGGCTCCAGCCAGAATTGCCTCGCGCCGATGGCGTCGAGAAAGCCCAGCGCGGCCCGGTTGGCCCCGATCAGCGCGTGGGTGCCGTTGTCGGTTCCGTCGGGCAGCGCGCGGGCACGGCCGCCGGCGCCGGGCGTGGATTCGTGCAGCGTGACCATCCGGCCCTGCGTCGCCAGCGCATATGCGGCGGCGAGCCCGGCCATGCCGGCCCCCACCACATGGACCACGCCGACGCCCGGCCGATTCACGTGCCGTTCCGCGTCGCGATCGGCGGCATCGACCGGCCGATTCACGCGCCGCTCCGCGTCACGATCGGCGACGTCTACCGACCGATTCACGCGCCGCTCCGCGTCACGATCGGGCGGGGCCGTCATCGCCCTGTGACGGCGAACACCGCCATGCGCAGCTTCTCGCCCTTGGTCAGCCGCGCGCGCTCGCGCGGCAGCGACCAGCCGCGGGCCAGCATGTGGTCGAGGATGCGGCGATAGCCCCACATCATCACGCGCGCCGGGCGCAGCGCCTCGACGTCGTGGCGCGGCAGCATCGCCTCGGCCTGGAGATAGCCGCCGGCGGCGCGGCCGGCGATCTCCTTGCAGATGCCGGCAAAGGCCGGATGCTCCACGATGGATGCGGCCGGCCCGTCCGGAATGCCGGCCTTCTTCAGCACGCTGAGCGGCACGTAGACGCGGTCGCGCACCGCGTCCTCGTCCACGTCGCGCAGAATGTTGGTGAGCTGGAAGGTGTGGCCGAGCGCCAGGCCCCAGCCCTCGGCCTTGGGGTCGCCGAAGATGCGCACGCTCATCGCGCCCACGCTGCCGGCAACGCGGCGGCAGTACAGGTCGAGCGCGGCCTCGTCGGGCAGGCGCACGCGGTCGCCGGCATCCGTCTCCATGCCGGCGATCATGGCGTCGCACTCGGCATAGGGGATGTCGAAGGCCTCGCGCGCCCAGAGGAGCTCGCGCGAGAGGGCGCAGTCCGGTGTCGTCAGCTTGGCGCGCCAGCCGGCGAGCAGTCGGCGCTTCTCCTGCTCCGGCATGCGGCCGTCGGCGATGTCGTCCACCACGCGGCAGAAGGCATAGACGCCCCAGAGGGCGCGACGGCGATCGCCCTTCAGCGTCGCCATGCCGCGCGCGAAGGAGGAACCGGCACGGCTCACGCGAGCGGCGACGACCTCGGCGTCGGAGGGCGTCGGGAGGGGCGCGGCCAGGGCCTCGCGCGCGACGTCGATCTTGCCGAGCGCGACGCGGCCGAGCACCGGGTCCGCCACGCGCAGCTTTTGCAGCAGCCGCCGCGCGAGGCCGATGGTCATGGCGGATTGCATCCGCAGGCGCCGCGATTCCACGAGGCGTGGCAGGGCGGCGGCGCGGTCGAGCTGGTCCTCCACGCGGTCCAGCGCGGCGTCGAGGATCTCGCGGCGTCTGACGTTGCCGGGCTCGAAGAAGGCGGCCTCGCCGCCGGCGAGGGCCAGCCAGGATTGCGGGAGGTAGACGCGGTCCAGGCTGTCGCGGTCGGGCACGAGGTCCTGCAGGTGGTTCAGGATCTGCAGGGCGGTGCAGAGCCCGTCGGCGGCGTGTTGCGCCTCGGCGGAATCGGTGCCGTGCAGGCGCAGCAGCATGCGGCCCACGGGGTCGGCGCTGCGGGTGCAGTAATCCTCGAGGTCGGTCCACTCGGCGTAGCGATGCTGCTCCGAATCCTGCCGGAAGGCGGAGAGCATCCGCCGCGCCTCGTCGGTGCCGACCTGCTGGGCGCGCATCTGCACGGCGACAGTCAGCGTGGTCTCCGGATCGTCCAGCGCGGCCTCCATCGCATCCAGTCGCGCGAGCTTCTCGGCGGGGGCCAGGCTAGGGCTGTCGGCGATGTCGTCGGCCATGCGGACGAAGCGGTAGAAGGCCATGACCTTGGCGCGCACCGGCTTCGCCAGGATCAGCGAGGCGGTCGGGAAATTCTCCGTGTCATGGTCCCGGTTGGGGGTTTCCGGGGCAGCCAGTTCGTTCATGCCGGTCTTGTGCCGGGATATGCGCGGCCTTTCCAGCCCGCAGGGTAGCCGAGGGCGCCGCGGACCAGGGCCGTCCATTGCAGCGCCAGGGCCACGAGGACGGTGAGGGGGTGCAGCGGCACGGTCCACCAGGGCTCGCGACTGCGCCAGGCGACGGCGGCGCGCAGCGCGAAGCCGAGGAGGATGGCGGCGACAGCCTCCGGCGGCGGCAGCAGCGCCCAGGGCCAGAGATGCGCGCCGGCCAGCAGCACCGTCCAGACGGGCAGACCGAGGGGGGTCGCCATGCCCTCGCGCGCGTTCTTGAGGAAGCCGGCCCAGGCCTCCGGAAAACCTTCATACATGCGGCAGGCGGCGAGCGGGGCGCCGTCCACGATCTCGGTGTCGAGGCCAGCCGCCCGGAAACGGCGCGCCAAAGCGAGGGCGTCATGCAGCACCCCGCGGATGGCCGCGTGGCCACCGGCCCGCTCATAGGCCACGCGCTCGACCAGGAGAAGCTGCCCGCAGGCGGCTGCGAAGCTCGGCCGGCGCGTCACGGCGCGGCCGCCGAAGGGCAGGTAGCAGAGGAGAAGGAAATTGATGAAGGGCACGGTCAGCGCCTCGCCCCACCCGCCGATGTGCTGGCGCGGGACGCCGCTGACCATCGGGGTCCCGCGCGCAGCCATGACGGCGGCGGCTTGCGGGGCGAGCCGGACGTCGGCGTCGAGGAAGAGGAGATGCGTGCCGGTGGCGGCCTCGGCCAGGCGGGCGCAGGCATGGACCTTGCCCGTCCAGCCCGGCGGCAGGGGCGGCGCCTGGAGCAGCCGGGCGCCGGGATATCCGGTGACGATGGCCGCGGTCGCGTCGGTGCTGCCGTCGTCCATCACGATCACCTCGACCTCGCAGCCGGTGGAGGCCAGCGCCGCTTCGACGCAGGCGGCGATGTTGGGCCCCTCGTTGCGCGCGGGGATGAGGATGGAGACGCGCGTGCCCAGGGGCGGCGTGCCGCGCGCGACGGGCAGGCGGATGAGGTTGATCAGCCCGAAGATGACCGGCAGCCCCGCGAGGGCCAGGGCGATGTGCGCGGGTTCCACGGCTCAGCCTCCCCGCGCGCGCGGATCGTGCTCCGGCGCGAACCGCAGGCGCTGCCAGAGACCGTAGAGCCCGCCCATGCCGCGCCCGCCCCCGATCAACACGCGGAAGCGCTGATGATCGCGACTGATGGCGTCGGCCGCGAGGCGGTCCATGGTCTGGGTGATCGCGGCGCGCAGGCCCTCCTCGTCCTTCGCCTCGATGGGAGGGCCGAAGGCGATCAGCGTCTCGCCGCGCTTCTCCGTCCAGTGCGTGTATTCGATGGCGAGCGGCAGGATCACCGCGTCGGGCGCGATCCGGGGCAGGCGCGCGACGCCGGGTGCCAGCGGGACCGGCCGCTCGCGTGGATCGGCGAAGCGTCCGGGCGCGTTCATCCAGAGGATGTGGCGCGGGTCGGCCAGCACGTCCCTGGCGGTCTCCAGGAAGCGCACGGCGCCGCGCGCGGAATTCTGCTCCACGCCGAAGACGCCGATGCGGCGCATGAAGCCGTATTTCTCCAGCGCCGCGGCATCCATCGGCACGAAGCAGGGACGGTCCGGAAAAAGACGCCGCGTCACCAGCATCACGAGCACGCCATCCCACCATCCCGGATGGTTGGCGAGAATGATCAAGGGTCGCCCAGGTGGTGCCACCGGCTCGCCCCAGCGGGCGAGGCGCAGCGCGGAAAAGCTTCCGGAAAAGTGACGCTGAAACGCCCAGTCGAAGAAGCGCAGCGCGCGCTCCGAGCGGAGGGCGACGGGGCTCGTCACCCGAGGAACCCGGCCTCGCGCCGCCCCGCCAGCTCCGCCTCCGGCCCCATGCCGCGTCCGCCGAAGTCGCGATCCAGGCTGTCGGCCGCAATCCAGCCGCTCATCATCACCATGGGCATGCCGGGGCCGGGATGCGCGGCGCCGCCGGCCAGGTAGAGTCCCTTGACCGCGCGGCTGCGGTTGCCTGGCTTGAAGGCGCCGGTGAAGGCCCCGTGCGAGGCAAGGCCGTAGATCGCGCCGTCGAGCACGCGGTAGCGCTCGTGGATGTCGACGGGTGTCAGGCGGCGCTCCACGACGATGCGGCTCTCGATGTCCTCGAGGCCCGCGGTGCGCTTGAGCTTGTCCAGGATCTTCTGGCGATAGCCGGGGAAGAGCTCGTTCCAGTCGTGATGCGGACGCAGATGCGGCGTGTGGACGAGGACGTAGAGCGCCTCGCCGCCCTCCGGCGCGCTGGTCGGGTCGGTGGCCGCGGTGGCCGCCAGATAAGCCGTCGGGTCCGGTGCCGGCTCGCCGCGCTTGTAGATGGCGTCGAACTCCTCTTCCGCATCGCGCGAGAAGACGAAGTCGTGATGCGCGAGATGTTCGTAGCGCCGGTTCAGCCCGAGATAGAGCACGACGCCCGAGCAGGCCGGCTCGTAGCCCTTCTTCGCATAGCTCTCGCCAACCCTGCCGCCCACCAGCTCCTTGTAGGTGCGGATCGCATCCATGTTGGAGATCACCGCGTCGCACGCGATGCGCTCGCCGGTGGTGAGCGTGACCGATTGCATCGCGCCGTTCTCGATGCCGAACATCGCCACGTCGCATTCGGTGCGCAGCTCCACGCCCAGCTCGCCGGCCAGCTTCGCGAGGCCTTCCGCAACGGCGCGTGTCCCGCCGACCGGATACCACACGCCCTCGCTCGCCTGCATGTCGCCGATGGAGGCGAGCACCGCCGGCGCGAGATACGGGTTGCTGCCGACATACTGGCAGTAGTGGTCCAGCATCTGCGCCAGGCGCTCGTCCGACACATGGCCGCGGATGACCTTCGCGACCGTCTGGCCCATGCGCAGGGCCAGCACGTCCTTCAGCGTGTTGGGCGAAAAATTCTGTTTCACGTCGAGCGTGTCGCCGATGCCCTCGACCGATTTCCAGAAGAAGAATTTTTCGGACACTCCGTGCAGGTGCCGCGAGACGCCCTGGAACTTCCTGTACCCCTCGCCGACGCTCGTGCCAGGCGCGAATTCGTTCATGGCGCGCGCCATGGCGTCGACATTCTCCAGCAGGTCGATGCGCGTGCCGTCGTCGAAGAAGCAGCGCCATTGCGGATCGAGCCGGAGGAGCGGCAGC
>JAQGHZ010000608.1 GCA_028291485.1 Rubritepida sp.
GTCATGCGGCGAGCGGCGCCCGGTGGCACGCCGCGAAGTGCTCCGGCGTGATCTCGCGCAGCGGAGGCGTCGTCGCGCAGATCGCGATCGCGAAGGGGCAGCGCGGCGCGAAACGGCAGCCGGGCGGCGGGTTGCGCAGGTCCGGCACGGTTCCTTCGATGGAGGCGAGGCGCGGGCGCCTGGAATCCAGCCGCGGCGCGGCGCCGAGCAGGCCGATCGTGTAGGGGTGCTGCGGCTCGGCGAAGAGCTTTTCCGCAGGCGCGCGCTCGGCGACGCGGCCGGCATACATGACCACGACCTCGTCCGCATGGTCCTGCACCACGCCGAGGTCATGGGTGATGAGGACCACGGCGGTGCCCGTCTCGCGCTTCAGCTCGTCGAGCAGCGCCAGGATCTGCGCCTGCACCGTGACGTCGAGCGCGGTGGTCGGCTCGTCGGCGATGAGCAGCTTCGGCCGGCAGGCGAGCGCGATGGCGATCATCACGCGCTGCCGCATGCCGCCGGAAAGCTGGTGCGGATACTGCTTCGCCCGCCGCGCCGCGTCGGGGATGCGCACGCGCTCCAGCATGGCGATGGCACGCGCCATGGCATCGCGTGCGTTCAGGCCCTCGTGCAGGCGCAGGGCTTCCGCGACCTGCTCGCCCGCCGTGAAGGCGGGGTTCAGACTGGTCATGGGCTCCTGAAAAATCATCGCCAGCTCGCGGCCGCGCGCCTTGCGCTGACCTTCGGGCGTCAGCAGTTCGCCGGCGAGCCGGATGTCGCCCAGCCGCTCGGCGTTCTCGGCGAGGAGGCCGAGGATCGCCAGCGCCGTCGCGGATTTCCCGCAGCCGCTCTCGCCGACGATGGCCAGCGTGCGCCCAGGCTCGACGGCGAAGGAGACGCGGTCCACCGCGTGCAGCACGCCGCGGTCGGTATGGAACTCGATGCTGAGGCGGTCGACCTCCAGGGCGTTCATCGCTTCGCCCTGGCCTCGGTGGCTGTCGCGATCACGGCCCGGTCGAAGACGCCCGGATGGTCCGTGCCGGCCAGGAAGCTGCGGAAGGGCACGAAGCGCTCCTGCGCCACCGCATGCAGCCGGCGCAGCTCGGCGAGCGGATCGGGATGGTCGTCCACGCGGATGTCGAGATCGGGGTAGGGATCCTTCGACGCCACCAGGAGCGCCGCGGCCTGCTTGCCGCGCGCGTCGCCGCCGGCGGCCTCGCCAGCCTCCATGGCATGGAGCAGGCGCAGGGCCATGGGGAGGTGCGGGGCGGCGAGGAAGGCGGCCAGCGTGTCCCCGACCACATCAGGTCCGGCCAGCATGTTGCCGGCCACCGACACATTCTCCGCGCGCACCGAGCCGCACCAGGGCACGCAGTCGGCGCCCGTGTGCTGCGCGACGGCGCCGTCCGCGCCGAGGATGTGGAACTGCCGCGTGTCGCGCCCTGCATCCCCGGCGATCAGCGCGTCCAGGATGGCCTGCGGTGCCTCGCCGGCGCGCAGCCGTTCCATGCCGCGGATGCCGAGCATGGCGTTGACCAGCGCCTGCGAGGACAGCGCGCCCACGCCGCCCTCCACGCGCGGGCAAAGCGCGCCGACGGCAAAAAAGCGCGTCGCGATCGCGACGCCGAGCTCGCCGCTGCGCGAGTCGCGCGCCAGAAGGGACCAGGTCATGCCTCGGGAGTGTAACCATGGCTGGGCAGCCGCAAAGGGGGAATCGACCAGCCATGGGCGCTGGCCCGCCTCTCATGCCCCGCGCTTGGGCAGGTCTGCCCTATTCGGTGGCGGGCGTCAGCACGCCGCGGCGCAGCTGGTCCAGCTCGATGCTCTCGAAGAGGGCCCGGAAGTTGCCCTCGCCGAAGCCCTGGTCGCCCTTGCGCTGGATGAGCTCGAGGAAGATCGGCCGATCAGCGTGCCGGTGAAGATCTGCAGCAGCCGCCCGCGCATCAGGCCTCCGACCAGGGCTGCCGCTGCCACATCTGCCGGAAGCGCCGGTCGGCCTCGCTCAGCCGCACGCACCAGGCCGGGCCGTCGAGGTAGTCCATTTCCGTAAACTGCACCCGGCACTGCTCCTGGAAGGCCGGGTCGGCCGCGACCTTGGCTGTCGCCTCGCGCAGCCGCGCCACCACATCCGCCGGCGTGCCCTTGGCCAGCACGATTCCGCGCTCGGAGCTCATGGTCACGTCGAAGCCGGCCTGCTTGAAGGTCGGCACGCCGGGCGCGAAGGGCGAGCGCGTCTCGCCGCCCTGCACCAGCATCCGCACGCCGGCCGGCGAGCCCGCCACCTCGCCCACGTTCAGCCCCGCGACCTCCACCTGATTGCCGAGCACCGCCGTCCGCATGGGGCCCGCGCCCGGGAAGGGCACGTGGATCAGCTGCGCGCCCGAGGCCGCCTGGAACATGACCAGGGCGAGGTGCTCGTCCGTCCCCACGCCGGTCGAGCCGAAGCTGATCGTGTCCGGCGCCTGCTTCGCCTTCGCGACGAGGTCGGCGAAGTCGCGGATCGGGCTGGCGGCCGGCACGCTGAAGGCCGAGGGATCGGAGACCAGGTTCGCCACGTATTCGAAGTCGTCGAGCGTGAATTGCGGCGTCCGCCGCTCGATCGGCAGGCTGACCAGCCCCGGCATGTTGGTGATGCCGAGCGTGTGCCCGTCCGGCCGCGCCCGCGCCACATAGGCGAGCCCGATCTCGCCCGAGGCGCCCGCCCGGTTGTTCACCACGACCGAGCCGCCCAGCTCCTTCTCCAGGAAGCGGGCGAAGGTGCGCGCCGTCACGTCCGTGCCGCCGCCGGCCGAGAAGCCGACGATCAGCTCGATCGGCCGGTCGGGATAGCGGCGGGTGTGCGTTATTGCCGGTTGGGCCAGGGCGGGGGAGGCGAGGCCCGCGGCGGCGAGCGTCAGGAGGGCGGAGCGGCGATGTAGGGTGTTCATGATGCGAGGACCTCGAAAGCGTTCGGCGTCTGGTTTTGGGGGATCGGGATTAAGGAAAGGTGAGCGGGGCCGTCACGGCAGTAGCACCCCCGGATTCATCAGGCCTTGCGGATCGATGGCCTGCTTGATGGCGCGCATGAGCCGCAGCTCGACGGGCTGCTTGTAGCGGGCGAGATCGGCGGTGCGGACGCGGCCGATGCCCTGTTCCGCGCTGATCGAACCGCCCAGCGCCTGCACCGCGTCGTGCACGATCGTGGAGAGTCCCGGCTGCATCGCCTGCAGCGCCGCGTCGTCGGCCTCGGCGGGACGCGCGACGTTGTAGTGCAGGTTGCCGTCGCCCAGATGGCCGAAGGTGAAGTTGCGCACGCCGGGACATGCGCGCTGGAGCGCCGCATCCGTGCTCTCCACGAAATCCGGCACGGTCGAAACCGGCAGCGAGACGTCGTGCTTGAGGCACTTGCCGTCCTCGGCCAAGGCGAGGGTGATGCTCTCGCGCAGGTGCCACATGGCGCGCGTCTGGGCGATGTTCTGCGAGATCGCCACGTCTGCGATCTCGCCGGCCTCCAGCGCCGCGCCCAGCACCGTTTCCAGGCGCGCCGTCGCATGCGCCTCGTCCTCGGCGTCGCTGATCTCCAGCAGCACGTACCAGGGCGCCTCGAGCGCGGCGAAGGGCGCGCGCTGCTGCGGATAGATTCCGGTCACCAGCCGCAGGCAGGCGCCGGACATCAGCTCGAAGCCGGTCAGCGCGGCGTGGAAGCCGGCGCGGCAGCGGGCGAGGAAGCGCCCCGCCTCGTGGATCGAATCCAGTGTCGCCAGCGCCGTGCAGCGCGCCGCCGGCAGCGGGAAGAGCTTCAGCGTCGCGGCGGTGATGATCCCGAGCGTGCCCTCGCTGCCGATGAAGAGGTCGCGCAGGTCGTAGCCGCTGTTGTCCTTCCTCAGACCGCGCAGCCCGTGCCAGACCTCGCCGTCCGGCAACACGACCTCCAGCCCCAGGCACAGCTCGCGCGCATTGCCGTAGCGCAGCACGGCGGTGCCGCCCGCATTGCTGCCGAGGTTGCCGCCGATCATGCAGCTCCCCTCCGCGCCCAGCGAGAGCGGGAAGAGCCGTCCCGCGGCCTCGGCCGCCTGCTGCACGGCCTGGAGCACGCAGCCGGCCTCGACGGTGATGGTGTCGTTCTCGGCGTCGATCGAGCGCACGCGGTTCAGCCGCGCCAGCGAGAGGAGCACCGCATTCCCCTCGGGACCCGGCACGCCGCCCGCGACCTGCCCGGTATTGCCGCCCTGCGGCACCACGGGCACGCCCGCTGCCGCGCAGGCGCGCATCACGGCGGCGACCTCCGCGGTATCGGCGGTCCGCACCACGAGGCGCGCGCGGCCCTGCACCAGCTTGCGCCAGTCGGTGAGGTAGGGCTGCGCGGCCTCGCCCGTCAGCACCTGATCGGTACCGACGATCCCGACCAGCTCCTGCAGCAGCGCGTCGCTCACCGCAGGATCGGCGTCAGCACGCGTCCCTCGCGCAGGAAGGCGTGGAGGTTGTCCACCACCAGTTGCTCCATCGCCTCGCGCGTCTCGATGGTCGCGCTGCCGACATGCGGGGAGATCACGACATTGTCGCGGTGGCACAGCGCCGTCGGCGCACCGGGCTCGCCCTGCAGCACGTCGAGTCCTGCGCCGCCCAGGGTGCCGGCCTCCAGCGCTGCGATCAGCGCCGCCTGGTCCACCACCGAGCCGCGCCCGATATTCACCAGGATCCCGCGCGGCCCCAACGCCGCCAGCACCTCGGCCGAGACCAGGTGCCGCGTCTCCGGCCCGCCCCCGCAGGCGACGACGAGGAAGTCGCTCCATTCCGCCAGGGCGACCAGCGAGGCCTCGAAGCCGTAGGGGACGTCCTTGGGCGAGCGCCCGTTGTAGCGCACCTGCATGTCGAAGCCCTGGCCACGGCGCGCGATGGCGGTGCCGATGCGCCCGAGTCCGAGGATGCCTAGCCGCTTGCCCGAGACCTTCGTGGTGAGCGGGAAGCCGCCGAGATCCCTCCATTCGCCGGCCCGCACATAGCGGTCCGAGGCGGAGATGCGCCGGGCCGCCGCGATCAGCAGGCCCCAGGCGAGATCCGCCACGCAATCGTCCAGCACGTCCGGCGTGTTCGCGACCTGGATGCCGCGGGCATGCGCCGCCTCCACGTCCAGCGTGTCGTAGCCCACGCCCCAGCTCGAGATGGCGCGCAGTTGCGGCAGCGCTGCCATCATCGCCGCGTCGCAGCCGCGGCGCACGCTGGTGGCCAGCAATTCCACCCCGGCGCCGTGCCGCGCCAGCCAGTCGGCCTCCTCCTCCCACAGCCGGACGGCGCCCAGATTGTCGCGCAGCAGCCGGTCGGCCAGCGGGCCGATCGGCGCCAGTTGCAGCAGGGAGGAGGCCGCCACGCTCAGGCCTTCTCGGGCGGCAGGTAGCCGGAGGCGGCGCCGGCGGCGGAGAAGGTCATGCCCGCCTTCATCCGCTGCTCGACCGCCTGGTCGGCGGCGAGCAGCTTTTCCGCGCGCGGCAGCACGTCCTCCAGCAGTTTGCGTGGGATCACGATGATGCCGGTCTCGTCGCCGACGACCAGATCGTCCTGCTCGACATGGACGCCGCCCACCGCCACCGGCACGCCGATCGGCAGAAGCTTCAACCGCCCCTTGCCGGTGGTGGGCGCGACATGGCGGCTGGCGAGCCAGAGCCCCAGGCTGCGGATCTCGTCGACGTCACGGCAGGCGCCATCGATCACCACGCCTTCGACGCCCTGGGTCTTGGCGCCGGCGGCGGCGAGGCCGCCCATGGTGGAGATGGGCTGGCCGCCGACATCCACCATCAGCACGCGGCCGGGCTGCGCCGCATCGACCAGCCGGCCGACGGCGAATTCCGCCTTCTCGAACTCATGCAGCCTGCCGGGGATCTGCCGCGCCGTGGTGGCGAAGCCGCAGATGCGGCCCGAGCCGGACTGCATCGGAATGCCCTGCACCAGCCCTTCGACGTGGACCTGGTCCAGCGCATCGCACCAGGTGCTGACGGGAATCTCGCGGCAGCGCGCGAGCAGTTCGGTCTCGGTCATGCTGATAGCCCTCAGTTGACGGTGGCGCCGGAGACGCGCACCGCCTCGGCCCAGCGCGCCGTCTCGGCGGCGATGAACTGGTCGAAGCGCGCCGGCGGATAGTTGGTGACGTCGCTGCCCATCTCGACCAGCCGCTGGGTGAAGGCGGGCTCGGCCACGATGGTGCCGATGTCGCGCGCGATCTTCTCGCGCAGCGCGTTGGGGAGCCCGGCGGGTGCGAAGGTGCCGAACCAGGTCGCGGCCTCGAAATCGGCCATGCCGGAATCGGCGAAGGTCGGCACGTTGGCGATCGCGTCCATGCGCCGGCTGTGCGCCAGCGCGATGGCCTTCATCTCGCCGCTCTTGATGTAGGGCAGCACGGCCGAGAGCGTGGAGAAGGAGGCGTCGATCAGCCCGGCCAGGAGGTCGGTGTTCAGCGGCGCGTCGCCGCGATACGGCACGACCTCGGAATTGACGCCGGCCTTCAGCTTGAACAGCGCGGCGGTCAGATGCTGCGCCGTGCCGTTGCCCGTGGTGCCGAAGGTGACGCCCTGCGGCTGCGCCTTCCCCCAGGCGACGAAGCTCGCGAGGTCGGTCGCCGGCACGCGCTTCGACACGACGAGAACGAGCGGGATGATCGCCGTCAGCGTGATCGCGGTGAAGTCGCGGATCGGATCGTAGGAGAGGCTGCGGTAAAGGCTCTTGCTGATCGTGTGCGCGCTGGTCGTCTCGAAGAGGGTGTAGCCGTCCGGCTCGGCGCGGGCGACGACCTCGGCGCCGATCGTGGCGCCAGCACCGGCGCGGTTCTCGATGACCACGGGCTGGCCCCATTGCGTGGTCAGCTTCTCGCCGATCATGCGGGCGATCACGTCGGTCGCGCCGCCCGGCGGATAGGGCACCACCATGCGCACGGAACGGGTCGGAAAGGCGGCCTGGGCGCTCGCGGCCGAAGGCAGGAAGGGGGTAGCGGCCAGGAGGCCAAGCGCACGGCGTGCGATGTTCATGTCGGTTTCCTCGTGGAGAGATGCCCGTCCTTGCAGTACCGGCGGGCGCGGTGTGCCGGGCGGCGGAGCCGCCCGGCTGTCCGGTGGACTACTCGGCGGCGTTGCGCCTGGCCGCCGCGTCGCGCCAGGCGAGCAGGCGGCGCAGGCCCTCGCGCATGTCCACCTGCGGCTCCCAGCCGATGGCATCCTTCGCGGCCTTGTGCACGATCTCGAAGGCGCCACCCGAGGTCAGGCGCACCTTGGTCGGATCGGGCTCGACCAGCTCGGCCTTCAGGTCCGGCCGGCCCGAAAGCTCGGCTACCAGCGTCACCAGCTGCAGCGTCGTCACCGGCTCGGGGCCCGAGGTGTTCACGGCCACGTCGGTGCTGGTGGATTCCAGCGCCATGCAATTGGCCCGCGCGAGGTCGCCCACATAGACGAAGTGCTTCGTCTCGCTGCCGTCGCCGATGACCTTCGGCCGCTCGCCGCGCTTGATGGCGTCATGCGTCTCCACGATGTAGAGCGCATTGGCCGCGCGGTAGTGCTGCCGCTCGCCATAGACGGTGGAGTAGCGCAGCACGACGTAGTCCTGCCCGTGCTTGCGGTGCGCGTCGCGGCAGAGCTGCTCGCCCATGATCTTCGACGCGCCGTAGAGCACGGCGGCCGGCGGGGCGCCGGCGGCGTGGAACGGCGTCTCCTCGACCAGGTCGCCCTTCACGCCCGGGCCGTAGCCGTAGACTGCGTTGGAGGAGGAGAAGATGAGCTTCCGCACCTTGTTTGCGCGGCAGGCCTCCAGCACGTTCTGCACGCCGCGGATGTTGACGTCGATGCCGCCCCAGGGATCGCGGTCGAAGTTCAGCGTCATGAAGGCGGCGAGGTGGACGATGCCGTCCAGCCCCTCGGTCGCGGCCAGGAGCTGGTGCAGCTTCAGGATGTCGCCCTGAACCACCTTCACCTTCGGGTTGCCCTCGAGGTGGGCGATGTTGGGCTGGCCGCCGAAGGAGAGGTTGTCGAAGATGACGACCTGCTCGGCGCCGCGGGCCAGCATCTCGTCCACGGTGGCGGAGCCGACGAGGCTCGCGCCGCCGATGACCATGAGCTTGCTGCCCTTCACCGGGACAGCGGCGGTGTCTTTCTTCGCCATGTTCAGCGCGCCACCGACAAGGGCTGTTCGTGCAGACCGAAATACATGCTTTTCACCTGTGCATAGAGCCGGAGGCCGTCGATGCCTTTTTCGCGACCGATCCCGCTGTTCTTGAATCCACCGAAAGGCGTGGTGGTGACGGATTGCTTGTAGGTGTTGATCCAGACCGAGCCGGCCTCCAGCGCGCGGCCCACTCGCCAGCCGCGCTTGAAGCTCTCGGTCCAGATGCCGCAGGCCAGCCCGAAGGCCGTGGCATTGCCCTGCGCGATGAGGTCGGCCTCGTCCCGGAAAGGCAGGCACACCAGTACGGGGCCGAAGGCCTCCTCCTGGCAGGTCAGGGACTCGGTGGGCAGCCCGTCGATCACCGTGGGCAGGTAGTAGGCGCCCCTGGCGTAGTCCGCGCCCTCCGGCACGGCGCCGCCGCAGAGGATGTTCCCGCCCTCGCTGCGCGCACGGTCCACGAAGCGGATCACGCGCTCGCGGTGGTGGAAGGAGGCCAGCGGGCCCATCTCCACGCCATCAGCATCGGGAGCGGCCACGCGCAGGGTCTTGGCCCGCTCGATGACGCGCTTCACCACCTCGTCATAGATCGGCGCCTCGACGAAGAGGCGCGAGCCCGCCACGCAGGACTGACCTGCCGAGCCGAAGATGCCGGCCACGACGGCAGCCACCGCATGGTCCAGATCCGCGTCGGCGAAGACCACATGCGGCGACTTGCCGCCGAGCTCCAGCGCCGCCGGGATCAGCTTGTCGCCGCAGGTGCGGCCAATGGCGCGGCCCGTGGTGGTGCCGCCGGTAAAGCTGACCATGCGCACGCCCGGATGAGCCACCAATGCCGCGCCGATCTCCGCGCCGCGGCCCTGCACCACCTGCAGCATGCCCTCCGGCAGGCCAGCCTTCAGCGCGATGCGCGCCAGCTCCGGCGCCAGCAGCGGCGAGTCCTCGGAGGGCTTCAGCAGCACCGCGTTGCCCGCCGCCAGCGCCGGCGCCACCTTGGTGGCGTCGTTCATGATGGGCGAGTTCCACGGCGTGATGCAGGCCACGACGCCGTAAGGCTCCAGCACCGTGAAGGAGACGTAGTCGCCGCGCTGCGGGGTCACGTCGGTCTCGATCGTCTCGCAGACGCCGGCATAGTAGCGGAAGGTGCCGATGGCGCTCTCCACCATGCCGCGGCATTCCGCCAGCGGCTTGCCGTTGTCACGCATCTGCAGCGTGGCGAGGGCTTCCTTCTCGGCGGCGATGCCGTCGGCGATGGCCTGCAGCACCAGCGCGCGGCGGTGCGGCAGCAGCGACTTCCAGCCCGACTGATGAAAGGCCTGCCAGCCGCGCTCGACCATCGCGTCGAGGTCGGCCGGTGTCGTCACGCGCACGCGTCCCACCACCTCGCCGGTGGCGGGGTCGGTGCTGATCAGTTCATCCCCCTGGATGGAGGGCGGTAGCGCGTCCATGCGGCGTTCCCCGTTTTTGCTGGCTGCCAAGTGGGTGGTTGCGAGGGGTTTGCGCGCATCCGGAAGGGCTGGAAAGTGGGTCGATGTTGCCAATTACGGCGATAGTATTATTGATAATCCTATGGACGATCTGCCCGCCGCAAAGGCTCCATCCCGCACCACGCGCGACGTCGAGCTGCCCGGGCAGGTCGCGGCGGTCATCGCCGCCATCGAGACCGACATCATCCGCGGCCGGGTCCTGCCGCGCACGCGGCTGATCGAAGACCATCTGATGGAGGATTACGACGCCAAGCGCCACGTGGTGCGTGCCGCGCTGGCGGAGCTGCAGCGCCTGGGCGTCGTGACCAAGCCGCGCCACCGCGGTGCCGAGCTGCCCCTCTTCACCGCGGCCGAGCTCGACGACCTCTACGCCATGCGCGCCGTGCTGCATCGGGCCGCCGCCCAGGCCACGCCCTTCCCGGTGCCGCGGGCGCGCATGGCCGAGGTGACCGCGGCCATGAACGCCCATGCCGCCGCCGCCCGCAGCGGGGACCTGATCCGCATCCACCGCGAGAACATGGCCTTTCACCGCGCGCTCTTCGGCCTCTGCGACAACCCGTACCTGGCGGAATCCATCCGCCTGCACGACTGGCTGAGCTTTCCCGCGCGTGCCTACGGCGCCGCGGACCCCGGCGCGCTCGCCCAGGCCTGCGAGGAGCACGAGGCGATGGTGGAGGCGCTGCGCGCTCGAGACCGTGGCGCGCTGGAGCACCTTTCCGTCACGCATATGGAGCGCGCCCGGCAGCTCTACATCCAGAAATTCCTCGCCGGGAACGTCCCACCGCGCCGCTGAGGATGCGGTGAGCCGGCTCGGCCGTGGCGCGAAGACGTGGGGGACGAAGCCCTCACAGCCGCACGCGCAGCCAGTTCCCGATCTCGCCCACCAGCCCGCGCCGGAAGGCGAGCACGCATAGCACGAAGATCACCCCCTGGATCACCGTCACCCAGGCGCCGAACTCGGCCAGGTAGTTCTGCATGGTGATGATGACGGCCGCGCCCAGGAAGGGCCCGAAGATGGTGCCGAGCCCGCCCACCAGCGACATCAGCACGACCTCGCCGGACATCGTCCAGAACACGTCGGTCAGTGTGGCGATGCCGAAGACGAGGGATTTGAGCCCGCCCGCCACGCCCGCCAGCCCGGCCGAGAGCACGAAGGCCATCAGCTTGTAGTCGTCCGTGCGGTAGCCGAGCGAGGTGGCGCGCGGCTCGTTCTCGCGGATGGACTTCAGCACCATGCCGAAGGGCGAGTGCACGATGCGGTGAATCAGCAGGAAGCCCGCCAGGAAGACGCCCGCCGTCAGCCAGTACATGTTCATGTCGCGGCTGAGGTCGACGATGCCGAGGAAGAAGCCGCGCGGGATGGACTGGATGCCGTCCTCGCCGCCGGTGAAGGGCGCCTGCACGCAGAAGAAGTAGACCATCTGCGCGAAGGCCAGGGTGATCATGGCGAAGTAGATGCCCTGCCGGCGGATCGCGATCCAGCCGATGACGAGGCCGAGCGCGGCACCCACCAGGCCACCGAGGACGATCGAAAGCTCCGGCGGCAGGCCCCACACCTTGGCGGTGTAGCCGGTGATGTAGCCGCCCATCCCGAAATACGCCGCATGGCCGAAGCTCAGCAGGCCGACATAGCCGATGAGCAGGTTGAAGGCGCAGGCGAAGAGCGCGAAGCACAGCAGCTTCATCAGGAAGACGGGGTAGAGGAAGAAGGGGCTGATCGCGAGGAAGGCGATCAGCAGGACGAAGGCGACGACCTGCGCCTGACTGAAGCCGAGGAAGAAGGCTTCCTCGTTGCGGAATTCGGTGCCGCTGAAGCCGGGTGCCGCCATGGCTCAGGCCCTCCCGAAGAGGCCGGCGGGGCGCGCCAGCAGCACGATGGCCATGACCACGAAGATCACGGTGGCAGAGGCTTCCGGATAGAACACCTTGGTCAGACCTTCGATGATGCCGAGGCCGAAGCCCGTGATGACGGAGCCGAGGATGGACCCCATGCCGCCGATGACGACGACGGCGAAGACGATGATGATGAGGTTCGACCCCATCTGCGGGTTCACCGAGTAGATCGGCGCCGCCAGCACGCCGGCGAAGGCGGCGAGCGCCACGCCCGCGCCGTAGGTCAGGGTCATCAGCCGCGGCACGTTGATGCCGAAGGCCTGCACCAGCGCCGCATTCTCGGTGGAGGCGCGCAGGTAGCTGCCGATCTTGGTCTTCTCGATGACGAGCCAGGTGCCGATGCACATCACCACGGCCACGGCGACGACCCAGCCGCGGTAGACGGGCATGTACATGAAGCCCAGGTCCCAGGCGCCGGAGAGCTGCGGCGGGATGCGGTAGGGCAGGCCGGAGCTGCCGTACTGGTTGCGGAAGATGCCCTCGATGATGAGGCCGAGTCCGAAGGTGAGCAGCAGGCCGTAGAGATGATCGAGCTTGTACAATCGCGCGATCATCGTGCGTTCGAGGATCACGCCGAAGACGCCCACGAGCAGCGGCGCCAGGATCAGCGCCCACCAGTAGTTGAGCCCCGCATATTCGAGCAGCATCCAGGCGACGAAGGCGCCCATCATGAACTGCGCGCCGTGCGCGAAGTTGATGACGTTGAGCATGCCGAAGATGACGGCCAGACCGAGCGACAGCAGCGCGTAGAAGGCGCCGTTGATGAGCCCGAGAAGCAACTGGCCGAAGAGCAGCGGTGCCGGAATTCCGAAAATATCGTCCATACGCGGTCTATCCTCTAAAGAGCGGGGCCTCTGACGAGCGGGCAACCGCCCTCTTGCATCGGCCTGAAGGCGTCCTCGGCCGCGGTGGTGGCGATGGTCTTGTAGTAGTCCCAGGGGCCGCGCGATTCCTCCGGTGTCTTCACCTGGAAGAGATGGGCGGGGTGCAGCTTGCGGCCGTCCTCGCGCAGGCGGCCGGGGCCGAAAGCGTCGTCGTCGGTCGGCATGGCTTTCATGCGCGCGAGGACGGCGGCGCCGTCCAACTCGGCGACGGAAGGGCCCAGCGCGGCCGCGGCCTTCAGGTAGTGCGCGACGGCGCTGTAGCAGCCGGCATGCACGGCGCCCGGCATGGCCCGGTTCGGCATTCGCGGCTGCACGCGCGCGGCGAAGGCGCGCGTGCGGTCGTTCAGGTCCCAGTAGAAGCTCTCGGTCAGCAGCAGCTCCTGCGCGGCACGCAAGCCGAGCGCGTGCACCTCGCTGAGGCTCATCAGCAGGCCGACCAGGCGCATGCTGCGGGCGAGGCCGAATTCGCGCGCCTGGATGATGCAGTTGGCGGTGTCGGTGCCGGCATTGGCGAGGCCCAGCACCATCGCGCGCGAGGCCTGCGCCTGCAGCAGGAAAGACGAGAAATCCGTCGTCGCCGGAAAGGGATAGCGCACCGAGCCGAGGACGGCGCCGCCCTCCGCCTCGATGAAGGAAGTGACGTCGCGCTGGAGCACGGTGCCGAAGGCGTAGTCGGCGGTGACGAAGAACCAGCTCTCGCCGCCCGTGCGCGTCACCGCGGCGCCGGTGCCCTTGGCGAGCATATAGGTGTCGTAGGCCCAGTGCGCCGTGTTGGGCGAGCAGGCCGCGCCGGTGAGCTCCGCCGAGGCGGCGCCGCTGTTGAGGAACACCTTGTTCTTCTGCCGCGCGATACCGCTGACGGCGAGCGCGACCGAGGTGGTCGGCACGTCCACGATCGCGTCCACACCCTGGTCGTACCATTGCCGCGCGATGGACGAGCCGGTGTCCGGGCGGTTCTGGTGGTCGGCCTGGATCACCTCGACGGAGAGGCCGAGCGGGCCCGCGAAATCCGCCACGGCCTGCTGCGTGCAGACGACGCTGCCCATCCCCGTCGGGTCGCGATAGGGGCCGGACATGTCGGTCAGCACGCCGATGCGCAGGGTGGAACCCTGGGCGCGCAGCCGCGCGGCCGGCATCGCAGCAAGCCCGCCGAAGGCGGCGAGCAGATGTCTGCGGGGCGGGCTCATGCGCGGGTCCTCGGTGGGTGAAAGGGAAGGAGGGTGGCGCGGCTCTTGGCGGCCGCTTCCACCGCTCGGATCAGGTCCGGACGAAGGGGCAGCCGCCCTCGGAGAGCGGCCGCCAGGCTTCGTCCGCGGCGGTGGTCTGCAGGAGCTTGAGGTAGTCCCAAGGCCCGCGGGATTCGGCCGGCGACTTCACCTCGAAGAGGTAGGAGGGGACCATCATCCGCCCGTCCTGCCGCAGCGTGCCGCGCCCGAAGGCCTCATCCTCCACGGGGAGGCCCTTCATGCGGTTCATGACCTCGATGCCCGAGACCTTGGAGGCCGCGACGCCAATGTCGGCGACCGCCTTCAGATAGTGCAGCGTCGCCGAATAGTTGCCGGCCGTGACCATGTTGGGCATGGCGCGGTTGTTCAGCCGCGGCTGAACACGGCGGCTGAAGGCGCGGGTGCGGTCGTCGAGGTCCCAATAGAAGCTCTCGGTCATCACCAGGCCCTGGGCACTCTCGAGACCCAGCGCGTGGACGTCGGCGATGAACATCAGCAGGGCGGCGAGCTTGGTGCCGCGCCGGGTGATGCCGAACTCCGCCGCCTGCTTGATGCAGTTGATGGTATCGGCGCCGGCATTGGCAAAGCCGATCACCTTGGCGCGGCTGGCCTGCGCCTGGACCAGGAACGAGGAGAAGTCCGAGGTGGCGGGGAAGGGATAACGCACTCCGCCCGCCACCCGTCCGCCATTGGCGCGCACGAAGGCGGTGGTGTCGCGTTCCAGCGCATGGCCGAAGGCGTAGTCGGCCGTGATGAAGAACCAGCTGTCGCCCCCCGCGCGCACCATCGCGCCGCCGGTGGATTTCGCGAGCATGTAGGTGTCGTAGACCCAATGCGCCGTGTTCGGGCTGCATTGCGGGCCGGTCAGGTCGGCGGTGGCGGCGCCGACATTGATGTAGACCTTGTTCTTCTCGCGTGCGACGGAGTTGACGGCGAGGCCCACCGAGGAGGTGGGCACGTCGAGAATCATGTCCACGCCCTGGTCGTACCATTGCCGGGCGATGTTCACGCCGACATCGGGCCTGTTCTGGTGGTCGGCGCCGATCACCTCGATGTTGAAGCCGCGGCCGTTGCCGAATTCCTGCGCGGCGATCTGCGCCATCATGACGCCGTTCGGCCCGCCGATGTCGCGGTAGGGTCCGGACTGGTCGTTCATCACGCCGATCCTGATGGTGTTCGCGGCCTGCGCCCGCGCGCGGCGGCCCGGCAGCACGCCGAGGGCGGCGGCTCCGGCGGTGGCGCCCAGGAGGGCGCGGCGGTCGATCCTGCTCATTGGTTCATTCTCCCTGCGAGAAGGGGGCGGGCGGTCTTTGCCGCCTCGCCCCGGTTTTGATTCGTCCGGAGTGCGATCCGCGGAGGCCGAACGGCCGAAGCGGTGAATCGCCCTCTCGGCAAAGCTAACGCACGAGCGCGCAGCCCCCCTGGGCGAGAGGCCGGAAGGCCTGGTCGGCGGCGGTGGTGCTGAGCAGCTTGTAGTAGTCCCAGGCGCCGCGGCTCTCGGAGGGCTGCTTCACCTCCAGCAGGTAGGCCGGATGGATCTTGCGGCCATCGGCGCGGATGCTGCCGGCGCCGAAGGCGTCGTCCTCGGTCGGCATCGCCTTCATCTTGTTGACCGCCTCGATGCCGCTGGCCTTGGCCGCGGCCACACCCATGTCGCCCACCGCCTTCAGGTAGTGCAGCACGGCCGAATAGCAGCCGGCCTGCACCATCGAGGGCTTGGCCCCGTTCGGCAGGTTCATGCGGGTGGCGACGCCGCGCATCTTGTCGTTCAGGTCCCAGTAGTAGGTCTCGGTGAGGACGAGGCCCTGCGCCGTCTGCAGCCCGAGCGAATGGACGTCGGTGATGAAGACCAGCAGGCCCGCGAGCTTGGTGCGCCCGCCGCGCGTGATGCCGAACTCGGCCGCCTGCTTGATGGTGTTGATCGTGTCGCCGCCCGCATTGGCGAGGCCGATGACCTGCGCGCGGCTGGCCTGCGCCTGTAGCAGGAAGGCGGAGAAGTCCGTCGTTCCCGGGAAGGGCGTGCGGACCGAGCCGACGACCCGGCCGCCGGCGTTACGCACGAATTCGGAGGTGTCGCGCTCCAGCGCATGGCCGAAGGCGTAGTCGGCGGTGACGAAAAACCAGGACTGGCCGCCCGCGCGCACCATGGCGCCGCCGGTCGAGCTGGCCAGCATCCAGGTGTCGTAGGTCCAGTGGATGGTGTTGGGCGAGCAGGCGCTGCCCGTGAGGTCCGAGGCCGCGGCGCCGGAGTTCAGGAAGACCTTGTTCTTCTCGCGTGTGACGCCGTTGACCGCGAGCGCCACCGAGGAGGTCGGCACGTCGATGATCGCGTCCACGCCGTCGCGGTCGAACCATTGCCGCGCGACGGTGGAGCCCACGTCCGGGCGGTTCTGGTGGTCGGCCGAGACGATCTCGACGGTCACGCCACGCCCGGTGATGCCGCTCTCCTGCACCGCCATCTGCACGGCGCGCAGCGAGCCGGGGCCCGCGAGGTCGCGATAGGGGCCGGACATGTCGGTCAGCACGCCGATCTTGATGGTGTTCGCCTGCGCGCGCGCCTTGCGCGAAAGCCCGCCCGCGAGGGGGGCCGCAGCGGCGGCGGAAAGAAGGGTGCGGCGTTGGATGGACATAGGCTGTTTGCTCCGTTGCGGCGTCGGTCGGTTCAGACGCTCAGATATTCGTTGAGGCGGTCCAGCGAGGAGGTGAGTTCCGCGTTCGGCACCATGTCCATCACGCGGCCATGCTCCATCACGTAGTGGCGGTCGGCGACGGTCTGGGCGAAGCGGAAGTTCTGCTCGACGAGCAGGACGGTGAAGCCGCGCGTCTTCAACTCGCGGATGGTGCGGCCAATCTGCTGCACGATGACCGGCGCCAGGCCCTCGGAGGGCTCGTCCAGCAGGAGAAGCTTCGCGCCGGTGCGCAGGATGCGGCCGATCGCCAGCATCTGCTGCTCGCCGCCCGAGAGCTTGGTGCCCGGACTGCGCGCGCGCTCCTTGAGGTTGGGAAAGAGGGTGTGGATTTCCGAGACCGCGAGCCCGCCGGGCCGGAGCGTCGGCGGCAGCATGAGGTTTTCGGTCACGTCGAGCGAGGCGAAGATGCCGCGCTCCTCGGGGCAGTAGCCGATGCCGGTGCGGGCGATCAGGTCCGAACGCAGGCCGATCAGCTCGGTCCCCTCGAACTTGATCGAGCCCGCGCGGCGGCCGACCAGGCCCATGATCGCCCGCAGCGTGGAGGTCTTACCGGCGCCGTTCCGGCCGAGCAGGGTCACGACCTCGCCCTGGGCGATCTCGATGTCCACGCCATGCAGGACGTGGCTCTCGCCGTACCAGGCTTGCAGGCCCCGGATCTGGAGCATGGGATCAGACATGCAGCGTGCTCTCCGGCACGCCGACGCTGGCGGGATCGGTGCCGAGATAGGCGGCCTGGACGTCGGGGTTGCGGCTGACCGAGGCATAGTCGCCCTCCGCCAGCACCTCGCCGCGGGCGAGGACCGTGATGCGGTCGCAGAGGCCCTCGACGACCTTCAGGTTGTGCTCCACGAGCAGTACGGTGCGGCCGGCCGAGACGCGCTTGATGAGGGTGACGATGCGGTCCACGTCGTCATGGGTCATGCCGGCGGTGGGTTCGTCCAGCAGCATCATCACGGGCTCGAGCGCCAGCGTGGTCGCGATCTCCAGCGCACGCTTGCGCCCGTAGGGGAGCTGGCCGGCCTGGTACGCCGCATATTCGGTGAGGCCGACATCCTCCAGCAGCTCGCGGGCCCGGCCGTCATACTGCTTCAGCGTCGAATCCGAGCGCCAGAAGTCGAAGCTGGCGCCCCGGGCGCGCTGCAAGGCGATGCGCACGTTCTCCAGCACGGAAAGATGCGGGAAGACGGCGGAGATCTGGAAGGAGCGTACCAGGCCGAGGCGCGCGACCTCGGCCGGCTTCATCTGCGTGATGTCGCGGCCGTCATAGGTGATCTTGCCGCGCGTCGGCTGCAGGAACTTGGTCAGCAG
>JAQGHZ010000190.1 GCA_028291485.1 Rubritepida sp.
CTCATCCGGCGGCGCGAGGCGATCGTTGCCTGGCTCATGGCGATGCCGTCCTGGCGGGCGCCGTTGTAGTCGGGGTTGTGCGGAATCCCGACCTCGCCGGCGGCCCGGATCAGCGCCGCGTAGAGCGCATCGCGCGGCGGCGGGTCGGTGACGCGGAGCGGGCCGTCGCGGCCGCGATAGGCATCGTCGCCGCCGCCCTCGTAGCGCTCCATGCGCTTGAAGAAGGGCAGAACATCCGCGTAGCTCCAGCCTGGATTGCCCATCTGCGCCCAGGTGTCGAAGTCCTGCGCCTGGCCGCGCACGAAGGCGAGGCCGTTGATCGCGCTGGAGCCGCCCAGCATCCGCCCGCGCGGCACCGGCAGGCGGCGGCCGTTGGTGCTGGCCTCCGGCTCGCCGTTGTAGAGCCAGTTGACCGCGGGATTGGCGACCAGCTTCGCGTAGCCGACGGGGATGCGTGACCAGGGGTGGCTGGCAGGCCCGGCCTCCAGCAGGAGCACGGTGTGGCGCGGATCGGCGGACAGCCGATTTGCCACCACCGCGCCGGCCGATCCCGCGCCGACCACAATGTAGTCGTAGCTCCGCATGCCGCTCCACCCCCCCCGTCGCGGACCTGGATGGGACGCGTTTCTTGGCGGTTCGATGAACCCACGGGCCGCTCGACGACGCAAGCCGGGGGCGGCCGCTTGGGCCTCGGCCCAGACAAAATAAGGACCTTGGCGTCCGCTGGAAATGCTCGACGGGCCTGGCGGCGGTGCTGCCCCGGCCTCACTTCGCCGGGGCGGCCTCGTCGCGGGCCGCCACCGGCGCCATGGCCTGGAACACGCCGTCCCGCCGGACGAGCAGATGGAACAGCGCCGCCGCGATGTGGAGCAGAACCACCGCGAAGAAGGCGAAGGCGAGATAGAAATGCGCGCCCCACAGCAGCGTGTGCAGGGGGGCGTTCAGCGGCATGATCGGCGGGAGCCGGATGCCCCCGTAGAGCACGACCGGATAGGCGGCGGCCGACAGCATGGCCCAGCCGAGCAGCGGCATGGCGATCATCAGCGCATAGAGCGCGTAATGCGAGAGACGCGCCGCCAGCCGTAATGGCTCGGGCAGGCTGGCGGGCAGCGCCGGGGCGCCGTAGCGCAGGCGCACGGCCAGCCGGGTCAGCGCGAGCAGGAGGATGGCGATGCCGAGCGTCTTGTGCGCTGTCACAAGGGGCAGGTAATCCGCCGTCACGGTCGAGACCATCCCCACCCCGATGAAGAACATCGCCAGGATGCAGGGGGCCATCAGCCAGTGCAGCAGGCGCTGAAGCGGGGAGAAGCGCTGGACGTTTCCGGTCATCGCGAGGTCCCCGCCGCAGCCTGCTGATGATAGGGATAGTGGCTCGTTTCGGAGCTGCGCAGGTCGTACGATCTGGCATAGGCCGCCGAGCGTGCCGCCGGGAAGGGATCGTCGGACACGCGCATTCCGTCCGGCAGGATGGTCGGATCGAAGTTGATGTCGCGGCACGGGCCGTCGCGTTCGGCCTCGATCCTTTGCACGACGAGCGTCCCGACCTCGACGCTGCGTCGTCCGGCTGGCCAGGCCTTGCTGGGATCGGCCGTCGGATCGCTGGGATCGGCGACGGTGACCACCAGCCTCCAGCGCTGCGGCCCGCCGGCGACGCGCCGCGTGATCTCCTGCGCGAGGTGATCGGGGCCCAGCGCGGTGAGCTCGGCCTGCGTGATCTGGGTCACCTGGGCCTCCGGCAGGAGCGACCAGCGCACCGCGCGCTCCGTGCCCGACCCGTCGACGAAGAGGAAGCTGTTAAGGCTGTTGTAGGCCTCTTCGGCGTAGCTGGCGGTCCAGGGTGCGCTTCCGGCCCAGGCGCCGAAGACCGCCAGCTCCGGATGCCGGGCGGCGACGACCCGCACCGCGCCGGGATCCGTGCCGTGCGAGGCGACCTGCAACTCGTAGAAGGCCGCGGGTGTCGACACCGGGAAGAACGGAAGGTCGATCATGGCGGTGCGCCAGACCGCGCCGTTCGGCGCCGAGAGCTGCAGCCCCACGCCCCTGACGCGCACGGTGGCATCCGGCGCATTGGGATCGGGGGTGCCGAGATTGAAGCGGCCGAGCACCGGATACTGGCCGGCCGCGAGGACCCGCGCCCGCGAGAGCTCCGCGCCCCTGCCGTTCGATTCGAACACGCCGGTGAAGCAGATGCCCTTGGCGTGGTTGCGACGGTAGCCCAGCGCCGGTCCACCGGTAGGAGCCAGCGAATCCACCAGCCGGGTCGGCGTCAGCCGGTTGGGCGACAGCAAGCCGGCCGTATAGGCGAAGGCGCCGGCGCCGGCGGCGACAACCACGGCGATGAGCGCCAGGGACCCGAAGGGAAGATGCGACGGCGACCGAGACGGTTCAGGCATACGGATCCCTCCAGAGAGCCAGGGGCCAACTATGCATGCCTGCGCAGACTATTGGGTTTGCCACCGGCGGTCTTCTTAATCCGTCGAGATCTTTCCGAAATCGAATGAGGCTCTTGCCGGACCCCATCTTCCACCCGATCCCGAAACGGCCTGTCGCCGGCGCCGAACCGGAGGCGGCACGCCGCCTCGCCGAGCACGGGATCGTCCAGGCCTCGCCGCCCGGCGTCACCGTCCAGGGGCGCCGCTCGTGGAGGCCCGGCCTGGCCCGGGGCGATCCGGCGACGGCGTCCCCGCTTGGGCCCCGCCCGGAACCCTGCTACTGCGCCGAAATGCGCGCCCTTCAGCTTCTGGCCGACCGTGACCTCCGCCTCATGGACATTGAACCCCCGCCGCCACCCGGCCCCGGCGAGGTCCAGATCGCCATGCGTGCGGTCGCCCTCAACCACATCGACGTCTGGGGCTGGCGCGGCATGGCCTTCGCCAAGCG
>JAQGHZ010000625.1 GCA_028291485.1 Rubritepida sp.
ACGCTGTTCCAGCGCCCCTCCAGCGCGCCGCGGATCATCCCGGCCGGCGGCACGATGACCATCGAGCTCGGCTACCAGGCCTGGCAGCCCGGCGTGGCGGCGCTGCGCGGCGACCGGCTCGCCCAGGTGACGCGCATCTCCTGCCGGGACGACTGAGCGAGGACCGACGGGACAGGTCCCTCGCCGGGCCGGCGGCGAACGGCATTTCGCACTTCAACGCGGCAGCTGGCCCAGTACATCCGCATCACCTGCCAGCCGGGTCCGTCCGCCGGACGGGCGATTGGCGTCCGACAGACGGAATGTCATGGTCGCCAGACCAAAGGAATCGCCGCCGATGCCTCGCCACCTCGCCCTTACCGGATTGATCCTCGCCGCCTCGGCCGCCGCGCTCCCCGCGCAGGCGCAGATGGCGACCTATTGCTCCGGCGCGATCCAGGCGGTGACCTTCGACACGCAGGTCACTCCGGGAGCCGGCGGGCGGGCCACCTACTCGGTCGTGCTGCGCAATGCGAGTGGGCAGGCGCGGAACTACCAGCTCGTGGTCACCGCACCGTTCATCGGCCGGCCGGCCCCGTCCACGCGCAGCATCCCGCCGGGCGGCACGGCGAATATCGGCCTTGGCTACCAGGTGAACCAGCCGGGCCAGCACCCGCTGCGCGCCAACGAGCTCGCCGAGGTCGTGCGAATCACCTGCCAATAGCGGGTGGCCAGTAGCGGGTGGCCAGTAGCGGGTGGCCAGTAGCGGGCTTCAATCCGCCTGCATGCCGATGCGCTGGATCACCGGCGCCCAGCGGGCGGCGTCCTCGCGCATCTTTGCCGCGAGAGCCTCGGGGCTCCCGTCCACGGGATCGATGCCCAGCGCCGAAAGACGCTCGCGCACCTCCGGCAGGTTCAGCACCTGGCCCACGGCCTGGTTGATGCGGGTCACGGTCGCGGGATCGGTGCCCTTCGGCGCCACCAGCCCGTGCCAGCCTGCCACGTCCACGCCGGCGAGGCCGGCCTCGATCAGCGTCGGCACCTCCGGCAGCGCGGTCGTGCGCGTGCCGGTCGAGACGGCGAGGCCGCGCAGGCGGCCGGATTGCACATGCTGCGTCACCGCGCCGATGTTGATCATCACGCCCTGGAGCGAGCCGCCCAGCAGGTCGTTCACCGCCAGCGCGCCGCCGCGATAGGGCGCGTGGGTCCAGCGCGTCTCGGTGGCCTGCTGGACCAGCTCGATCAGCAGGTGCGAGAGGCTGCCATTGCCCGGCGTGCCGACGGCCGCCGGATTCGTACGGCTGCGCGTGACGAAATCGGCGAAGGAGGCCGCGGGGAAGTCGGCGCGCACCACCAGGATCTGGGGCACCGAGGTCGCCTGGGCGATCGGAGCGAAATCCTCGACCGGATCGAAGGCGAGACGAGGGAAGAGCGATTTGTTGATGGACAGGCTGTCCGAACCGGCCAGCAGCGTCAGCCCGTCCGGCCGGGCGCGGGTGACGAGTTCGTAGCCGATGTTGCTGCCGGCGCCGGGATGGTTCTCCACCACGATCTGCGCGCCGAGGACCGGGCCGAGGTGACGCGCGATGAGCCGGCCGACGATGTCCTGGCTGCCGCCGGGCGCGACGGGGACGACCAGGCGGATGGTGCGGTCGGACTGGGCCATGGCGGATTGGGCCAGGGCGGGTGTCGCCAAGGCGATCGCGGGCAGGGCGAGGAATTGACGACGGATCATGGTGATATTCTCCAGGGCCGGATATTCAGGAATTATCAGGTATTCCTGGGGAACCTCGCGCCGAGCCTGCCGCATGAAATACGATCATATCTGGTGGTATGGAGATTTACCTACCAAAGGTCAACGTGGATTTGACGTGGAACCGTCGGGGCTTTTTGCATCGACCCTCTGCGCTTTACGCATTGCTTCGGGAAATCTTCTTGTTCCACGTCCGCGCCGGGCTGATATCCTGCATCCATGAACGCCATGCCCAGCTCCCCCGCCCGCGGCCTTCTTGGCTCCATCGGCAACACGCCGCTCATCCGCCTCGCACGGGCCAGCGACGCCACGGGATGCGAGATCCTGGGCAAGGCGGAGTTCATGAACCCAGGCGGCTCGGTGAAGGACCGGGCGGGGCTCGCCATCATCGAGGGCGCCATCGCCAAGGGTCAGCTGAAGCCCGGCGGCGTCATCGTCGAAGGCACGGCGGGCAATACCGGCATCGGGCTGACGCTGGTGGGCAATGCGCTCGGCTACCGCAGCGTCATCGTGATGCCGGAGACGCAGAGCCAGGAGAAGATCGATTTTCTCCGGATGATCGGCGCGGAGCTGCGGCTCATCCCGGCCAAGCCCTACAAGGATCCGGGCAACTACGTGCACGTCTCGCGCCGGCTGGCCGAGGAGATGAATGTGGAGAAGCCCGGCAGTGCCGTCTGGGCGAACCAGTTCGACAATCTCGACAACCGCGAGGGCCATAGGCAGACCACCGGCGCCGAGATCCTTCGCCAGGCCGGCGGCCGCGTGGACGCCTTCACTTGCGCCTGCGGCACGGGCGGCACGCTGGCCGGCGTCGCCTTCGCGCTGAAGGAGGCTGACCCGACCACGCGCATCGTGCTGGCCGACCCGATGGGCTCGGCGCTGTATTCCTGGAAGAAGACGGGCACGCCGGTGATGAGCGAGGGCGGCTCGATCACCGAGGGGATCGGCCAGTCGCGCGTGCCGGAGAATCTGGAGGGCGCGCCGATCGACGACGCCCTGCAGGTGACGGACGACGAGGCGCTGGAGCAGATCTTCGACCTGACGCTGAACGAGGGCCTCTGCGTCGGCGGCAGCGCGGGGATCAACGTGGCGGCGGCGGTGAGGCTGGCCCGCGAGATGGGCCCGGGGCACCGCATCGTGACCATCCTCTGCGACGGCGGCTCGCGCTACCAGTCGAAGCTATTCAACCCGGAATTCCTCCGCACGAAAGGGTTGCCGGTCCCGAGCTGGCTCACATGACGCTCGAGCTCATCGAGCTGGGCCGCTCCATCCGCGCGCGCGACCCGGCGCGGCCCTCCTGGTCCGAGGTCATCTTCTCCTATCCTGGCCTGCATGCGGTTCTGTGGCATCGCGTCGCGCATGCGCTGTGGGGGTGGGGCCTGCGCGGCTGGGGACGGTTCGTCTCGCATCTCGGCCGCATGCTGACGGGGATCGAGATCCACCCGGGCGCGCGCATCGGCCGGCGGCTGTTCATCGACCACGGCATGGGCGTGGTGATCGGCGAGACCGCGACCATCGGTGACGACGTGACGCTCTACCATGGCGTGACGCTGGGCGGACTCTCGCTCAAGCCGGGCAAGCGGCATCCGGATGTGCTGGACGGCGCGATCATCGGTGCTGGCGCGCAGGTGCTGGGGCCGATCACGGTCGGGCGCGGGGCGCGGGTCGGGGCGAATGCGGTGGCCGTGGCCTCGGTGGCGGACGGCGTGACGGTCGTCGGCATTCCGGCGCGGCCAAGCGGTCCGGACGGACCCCGCGCGACCGTGGGCTACGGGCTGCCGTCGAGGGAGATCGATCCTGTCGGCGAGCGACTGACCGCGCTGGAGGACGAGGTGCGCGCGCTGCGGGTGGCGCTGGGAGCGCGCGAAAACACCGTGCTGGAAACGCGCGAAGGCAGCGCGCGACACGAGCATCGGATGAGCTGAGCCCGACCGCGGCTCCGACGTGTCGCGCTACGGCATCTGCACCACCCGGCCGGCCCGCGCCACAAAGACCTTTTTTCCGACCATCGTCGGGCGGCAGCACCTTTCATTCCGGCCGGGCGTCCGTGTTGCCACTGTGATGCGGTCGCCGGCGACCGACAGCTGGGTCACGCCCTCTTCCTCTTTGGGTGTAGTGGTGAAGGCGGTATCGGGCCACGGGCACAGGCTCGGCGTTTCCCGAACCCGAGCGGCCGTGGTCAGGCTCGTCGCGGCGTCGGACGGATCACCAGTTCGATACCTCTCCGCCAGACCATCTTCCGCCGTTCCGTGAATTCCGCGATGGCGAAGAGGGCGGCGGCGGTTCCCCCGAGCAGGGCCGTGCGCGAGGCCCAGCTATCGGGTGGCCAGGGCATCTGCGCCGCGACAAACTGCGCCACCGGGAGGTGGAAGAGATAGACGGTGAAGGTCGCCCCAGCGACCCATCGGATGGGCCGGACCAAAGGCGCGAGCAGAGGCGCGGCGCGATCGGACACGGCGCGGAAGCCGATGACATGCAGGAGGAAGAGCATGCCGACCAGGTAATTCTCCAGAAACCCGTCGTAACGCGGCAGCCCGGTTCCCGGAAACTGCAACCGGTCATGCACCGATATCGAGGCCTCGTACCCGATCCAAATGGCCACGGACCCGAAGAAGAGCGCGGCCCCCACCCGCCGACCGGGAAGGTGCCGGGCGCAAATCTGGTAGCCGGCGAGGCCAAGCAGCCAGAGCGGAAACAGCGAAGCAATGCGCGGTCCTACGAAGAGCAGGACCACGAGAAGGGCGGGGACGCGCCACGGCCTCGGCGCGAAGACGGCGATGCCGAAGAGCACATAGTACCAGACCTCGAAGCCCATCGACCAATAGGGCAGGTTCGATCCTGGCGAGACGTTCCAGGACCAGATCTGGTTGATGAAGAGCAGACCGCAAAAGAACTGCCAGGCTCGACCGTCCGCTACATAGCCCCAATCGATGGAATAGAGGTCGGGCCGGGTCATGCGGCCGACCGCGTCCAGGGCGAAGGTGAGGAGAAGGGCAGGTAGCGCGACGGAATAGATCCGCGCGGCGCGCGCCACGACATAGTCGCGCGCGGAAGCCTCCCGGCGATCCACGGCGTAACCAATGACGAAGCCCGACAGGACGAAGAAGATGGCCACCGCCTGGCCCATGTAGGGGCCAAGCTGCCAGAGCAGACCGCCGGTGAAGCGGGCGCCGGAGACATGGCCCAGGAACACCACGAGTGCGGCCGAGAATCGCCATAGATCGAGGTAGAGCGACAATTCCCGATTCAAGGAGACGGACCTTCAGAAGACAACGAGAATGCACCATTTCGGTGCCAAATATACAAGTCCAAATCGCCAATTCTAGATATAATCGCTAAGATTAAAATGAAATATCAAGCCATTCACTTTTTTATTTCCCTGCAGGAGAAATATGTTAAAGTAAAGTACTTCAAACTGCGGTTAAAATGAGCCCGACCCACCGCCGAAGCAGGAATTGCGGAACCCGCCTTTCGCAGCCGCCAGCAGGGTGTTGTCACTGCCATCCACCGGAACCGCAATCTGGATCTCGCTATTCGCCGGTAAGGTCGAAGCTGATAGACGATGACGGGGAGGGAGCATCGTGCAGGGAGCCGCGATGAAGGGACGTATCGGGATCGTCGGATGCTCGGCCGGGGTGCCGCGCTCTGCTACCGCATCTGCGTGGAGGGCGCCGAGTTCTTCGGGCCGCACGGTCATTCGGAAGTATCTATGCACACGCATTTTCTGGCCGACTGCGCGGTCGCGCCGGACGCTGGCGATATCGAGGGCGTGGGGCGGCTGATGCTGTCCTCGGCGGAGAAGCTGGCGAGGGCAGGGGCGGATTTCCTCATCTGCCCGGACAACACCATCCATTCAGGCGATGGGCTTCGTGCTGCCGCGCTCGCCGCTGCCCTGGCTGCACATCGCCGAGGTGGTCGCCGAGGAGGCCGTGCAGCGTGGATTTTCGCGGATCGGCATCACCGGGACGACCTGGCTGGTCGACAGCGAGGTCTATCCGGAGAAGCTGTCGGGGTGCGGGCTGGAGTATCTGCGCCCGACCGCGGAGGAGCGCGACGACATCGGCCGGATCATCATGGAGGAACTGGTACGCTCGCGCTTCACGCCGGAAGCGGTGCGTATTTCCAGCGGGTGATGGGACGCATGAAGGACGAAGGCTGCGACGCGGTGGTGCTGGGCTGCACGGAGATTCCGCTGATCATGAACGACGCGAATTCGCCGCTGCCTACGCTGGATTCCACGCGACTTCTGGCGCGGGCGGCCTTGCGCGCAACTTCGGCATGAGCCCGTTGGTCTACGCGGTCGAGCCGCAGTTGGGCGTGGCGGAGTTCTGCCGTGTGCTGCTGGAATCCGGCCTCGGCGCGACACGCCCTACCAGAGACGAGACGCGGATCGCGGCCATGCTGTCGGGCGCGGACCTCGTCGTCACGGCCAGGCTGCCGGATGGGAGCCTGGTCGGCGTTGCACGCTGCATCACGGATTTCGCCTGGTCCTGCTATCTCGCGGAGCTCGCGGTCTCGGCTTCTGCCCAGGGTCTCGGTGTGGGGCGCGGCTTGCTGTCGGAGGTCCGGCGGCAACTCGGTCCGCGCGTCAGCCTGACCCTGGCCTCGATGCCCGATGCCGTGGGCTTTTACGAGAGGGTCGGCATGGAGCGGGTGGCCGACGCCTTCTGGTTCCGCCGGTCGGAGTGAACGCCCCCCAGTTGATCGCGATCAGTCGTTCGCGATCACCAGCTTCCCGAAATTCTTCCCCTTGAGCAGCCCGATGAACGCCTCCGGCGCGTTGGCGAGGCCGCTCACCACGTCCTCCTTCCACACCATCTGCCCGGCCTCCATCAGCCCCAGCATCACCGCCCGGAACTGCGGATAGCGCTGCCATCCCTTGTCGCTGACGATGAAGCCCTGGACCCTCAGCCGCTTGCGCACCACGGGTCCGAGATTCGGCCCCGGCGGCGCGCCCACCGCATCCGCGCCCGGTGCCCGATTGTACTGCGCGATCATCCCACACATCACCATGCGTCCGAAGTCGCGGAATCGCGGAAACACCGCCTCCTGCACGTGGCCGCCGACATTCTCCAAATAGACGTCGATCCCCTCCGGGCAGGCCGCGTCGAGCTGCGCATCCAGGTCGCCGCGATGGTCGAGGCAGGCGTCGAAGCCGAGCTCCTTCGTCACGAAGGCGCATTTCGCCGCCCCGCCCGCGAT
>JAQGHZ010000675.1 GCA_028291485.1 Rubritepida sp.
CGCGCTGGTCCCGCCCGGCGGCCGGTCCGAGGTGCATTCGCGGCCTGTGATGCATCACGGCTAGCACCGACCAGGACCGCCGGCCCGCGAGCGCCCAGCGACGCACGAGGCCGATCGAGGGCGATCCCCTCGCGCGGAGCGCGGCTGCGACATCATGCAGGGTGCCCGATCGCGAAGTCGCTCACGCCGGAGGAGGCGGAGGCGTCTCCGGCGCGCCGATAGAGCCCCTCAATCGACGCGGGCGCCGGAGGCGCGCACCAGCGGGCCCCACTTCACGACCTCCTCCTGGACGTAGCGGGCGAAGCGCTCGGGCGTCCAGCCCTTCATGCCGGGCGTGCCCATCTCCTCGAAGCGGGCGGCGATGTCGGGCTGGTTCAGCGCGTCCTCCACCGCGGCGGCCATGCGTTCCACGATCGGGCGCGGCGTGGCGGCGGCGGTGAAGAGGCCGAACCAGGAATAGGCGTCGTAGGGCGGCACGCCGGCCTCCTGCATCGTCGGCACCTCGGGCATCAGCGGCGTGCGCTGGTCGGCGGTGACGAAGACGCACTTCACCTGGCCGGCGAGGTGGTAGGGGCGCAGCAGGCCGTAGATGTCCTGCACGAACTGGATCTCGCCGGAGATGAGCGCGGCCAGGGTCTGCGCGCCGCTGCGGTAGGGCACGTGCTCGACGCGCGCGCCGATGCGCGTGACGAAGTTCGCATTGGCCAAGTGGCCCGTCGCGCCAACGCCGTTGGAGCCGTACTGGTAGCGGTCCGGGTTGGCGAGCAGCGTCCGGATGAGCTCCTGCGCGTTCGTCACGTTCCAGCGTGCCTGGGTGATGCAGAGGGTGAGCGGCACATAGACGGTCGGCGCCACCGCCGCGAGGTCGCGCACGGGATCGTAAGGCAGGTTCGGATAAAGCGCGACCGCGATGCCGGTGGAAGAGAGCGTGCCATGGACGAAGACGCTGCCGTCGGGCGGCGCCTTCGCCACGTAGTCGGTGCCGAGCGTGCTGCCGGCGCCGGGGCGGTTCTCGACGACGATGGTCTGGCCCAGGAAGGCGCTCATGCGCGGCACCATCAGCCGGATGGTGACGTCCGTGCCGCCGCCGGGGCCGTAGGGCACGACGATGCGGACGGGCTGCGTCGGCCAGGAGGTCTGCGCCTGCACCGCCGGCGCGGCGAGGCCGGCCAAGGGGGCGGAGAGGATCGCGCGGCGTGGGAGGAGGAGGCGGTCGGTCATGCGGCTCGGGCCTTATAAGGAATGGCTGAGATGGCTTGATGCTTCGTTGGCACGATAGCTATCATGGCCGACAAGCAAAGCAGCGCGGAGAAGCGTTCCATGGATATCGGCGAAGCGGCGACCCGGAACATCGAGGACGGGACGGCCCGGCTGGCGGCCTGGTGTGCGCAGGTGCCCCGCACCTGGCCCGCGGGCAGCCTGGACGGCGCGCGGCGCGCCTTCGTCGACACGCTGGCGGTGATCGTGGCGGGGCGCGACGAGGCCTGCACGGCGGCCACGCGTAACGCCGTCGCGGAATGGGGCAGCGGGCCCTGCCATGTGATCGGCGGCACACCGCAGGCGGCGCCCTGGGCCGCGCTGGTGAACGGCACCTCCGCCCACGCGCTGGACTATGACGATGTGCTGGACCCCGCCCTCTCGCATCCGAGCGCGGCGCTGGTGCCCGCGATCCTGGCGCTGGGCGAGGCGAAGGGGTCTTCCGGCGCCGATGCGCTCGATGCCTTCCTGATCGGCTTCGAGGTGCTGGCGCGGCTCGGCGAGGCGATGAACCTCGAGCACTACCGGCGCGGCTGGCACACGACGCTGTCGCTCGGCAGCATGGGCGTGGCGGCCGCCTGCGGACGGCTGATGGGCCTGGACTCGCAAAAGATGGCCATGGCCCTCTCGCTCGCCACGAGCATGGCTGGCGGCTCCAAGCGACAGTTCGGCAGCATGGCCAAGCCGCTGCATGCGGGGCTGGCCGCGAAGAACGGGATCGTGGCGGCGCAGCTCGCAGCCTCGGGCGTCACCGGCATCGAGGAGCCGCTGCAGGGCCGCTGGGGCTATATCGAGCTGATGGCGGGCGAGAAGGTCTTCGGCCTCGACGCGGCCATCCGGAACATCGGCGAGCCCGACGCCATGGCGCAATATGGCGCCTGGCAAAAATTCTATCCGTGCTGCGCGTCCACGCACCGGCCGGTGGAGGCGCTGCTCTCGCTGGGACTGCGCGCCGAGGACATCACCGCCATCCGCGCCGAGGTGTCGGAGGTCGCGGCCGCCAACCTCCGCTACCGCGTGCCGAGGGACGCCAACGAGGCGCGGTTCAGCCTGCCCTACTGCATGGCCGCCGCGATGGAAGAGGGCACGCTGACCAAGGTCAGCTTCGCGCCCGCGGCGCTGGTCCGGCCTGAGCTGACGCACATCCTCGGCTGCGTGGAGATGGTGGTGGATCCGGAGCTGACCGCCGATCGGCCGATCACGGAAAGCTTCGAGCGCGGCACCGTGGTCGTCACGCTGCGCGACGGCAGCGAGCGCCGCGCAGCGGTGCTCGATCCGCGCGGCCATCCCAAGGCGCCGTTGAGCGACACCGAGCTCGCGGAGAAATTCCGCGACTGCGCCTCTGGCATCCTGACGCCCGGCGCGACGGAGGCCGCGCTCGCTCACCTCGCTGATTTCGGCGAGTTGGAGCGCGTCTCCGAACTGATGGCCACCCTCGACTGACCTACTCCGTCCGCGCGCCGGAAGCGCGGACGATGGGCGGCCAGAAGACCCGTTCCTCGGCGATGAAGGAATTGAATCGCGCGAGGTTGTAGCCGAGCATCGGCGGCATGCCCTGCTGGTCCAGCCGCGCCTTGATGGCGGGGTCGGCCAGCGCCTCGCCCATCACGCTGGACAGGCGCTCGGTGATCTCCGGCGGCAGGCCGCCGGGGCCGAAGATGCCGAACCAGGAATAGGCCTTGAGCTCCGGCAGTCCGGCCTCGGCGCTGCTCGGCACCTCGGGGATGAGCGGCTGCCGCTCAGGCGTCGCCATGATCGTGCGGATGCGGCCGTCACGGTAATAGGGGCCATGCAGCGCCGCGATGTCGAAGGCGAATTGCACGTCGCCGGTGACCAGCGCGGTGATGGCCTCGGCGCCGCTGCGGTAGGGGATGTGCTCGGCGCGGCAGCCGGTGAGGCGGAGCAGGTTGGCGCCGGCCAGGTGGCTGGTGGCGCCCGTTCCGTTGCTCGCGAAGCTGAGCGCGCCGGGGCGCCGCTTCATCTCGTCGATCAGCTCCTGCAGGGAGGTCACGTTGAGGTTCTGCTTCGTCACCGAGAGGCAGAGCGGCACGAAGACCGTCGGCGAGATGTTGGTGAGGTCCTTCTCCGGATCATAGGGCATGCGCGCATAGAGCGTCTGCGCGATCACCACCGAGGAGACCGCCGCGTGCACGAAGCTGTAGCCGTCCGGCGGGGACTTCGCGACGTTGTCGGTGCCCACGAGGCCGCCACCGCCGACGCGGTTCTCGACCACAATCGGCACGCCCAGCATCTCGCCCAGCTTGGGCGCCAGGATGCGCATCACGATGTCGGTCGCGCCGCCGGCGCCGAGCGGCACGACGAAGCGGATCGGCCGGCTGGGCCAGCTCCCCTGCGCATGTACGGCGGGCGCGGCCAGCGCCACGGCGGCACCGAGCAGCAGCGGACGGCGGCGGACCGGACTGGGAGTCTCAGGCATGGCGATTGCACCCTCTCATCTCATCGACTGGTTCAACCGGACACTGGCTTATTGTTCTTTGTAGCTATTCGGCCGCCATGCGCGGCCGCAGTTGCGGCAGTCCATCCACGATCACCTGCCAGGCCGCACGGACCTCGGCATCGCCGCTGCCCTCCGCCTTGATGGCCTCCATCAGCTTGCGCTTGACGAAGAACCGCCAGTGGATGGGCAGGTCAGCGAGGATCTGGGTCAGCGCCGCATAGGCGGAGGGCGTCCAAATGCGCTCGAACGCCTCGCGCTGGGCGCCGAAATGAAAGTGCGGATGCGGCTCGTTGCTGCGCCGGCTGCTGCGCAGCGCCTCGGTCGCGGCCTCGTCCACCACCTCGTCGCGGATGACGACGCCGTAGTCCGTCGCGGCCGCCTCTTGCGTGATGTAGGCACAGACCACGTCACGCAGGACGCGCTCGGGCTCGCGTTCCATCGGATCGCCGCGGCCACCGCCACCGGGCGAGGTGATGCGGATGATGTCGCCGGGGCCGGCCGTGAAGGTGTCGATGTTGTTGAGCAGCTTCATGTCCGGCTGGCCGGGATTGAGCATCATCTCCGACGCCTTGCCGGCCCGTCCGCCGAGGATGCCCCAGGCCTGGAAGCGACAGCGGTCGCGGTTGCGCGCGGTGATGCGCGTGTTGGGCGTGAAGACCTGGAACTCCATCTGCGTCGCCATGCCGCCGCGCCAGCGGCCCGCGCCGCCGGTGCCGGAAGCGAGGCCGTAGCAGCGGAAGCGGATGGGCACCTCGGCCTCGGTGATCTCGATGGGCGTGTTCTTGAGATAGGCCGCGTCGGCGCCCGAGCCGTCGGTGCCGTCGCCATGCGGCATGCCGCCGCCGCCGCCGACCACGGGATTCACCGCGGCGATCAGCGCCTCGCCCGTGCGGTCGTCATGCGTCATGACGTTGACGATGGAGCTGGAGCCCGCCGGCGCGGCCGGCATGCGCTCGGGCATGGCCAGGCCGAAGGCGCCGAAGATCAGGCTGCGCAGTCGCGCGCAGGTCAGGCTGCGCATGCCGACCGCTGCCGGGAAGGACGGGTTCACCATCGTCCCTTCCGGCAGGATGCAGTGGAAGGGACGCACGAGCCCGTAGTTCAGCAGCAGGCCGGGGTTGAGCGAGTAGAGCACGTAGTAGACGCCCACCAGCATCAGCGTGTGGTGCGGATTGCCGCCCGTCGGCACGTTGAGCGAGGAGGTCAGCTGCGGGTCGGTGCCGGTGAAGTCCAGGATGGCCGAATCGCCCTGGATCTTCAGGTTCACGCAGAGTCGCGCGGGGTGGCCATCCGGCCCGTCCTCATCGGCATAGTCGGCGAAGAAATACTCGCCGTCCGGGATGGATTTCAGGATGTCGCGCGCCTGATGCTCGGCATAATCGAGCAGCGCGTCCATGCCCTCGCGTAGCGTGTCCACGCCGAACTTCGCGATCATCTCGCGCACCTTGCGCTCGCCGGTGTTCATGGCGCCGACGAAGGCCTTGAGGTCGCCCAGATTTTGCTCGGGCTTGCGGACGTTGAGCATCATCACGTCGACGAGCTCCTGGTTCAGCACGCCCTCGCGATAGAGCTTGGAGGGCGCGAAGCGGATGCCCTCCTGGTGGATCTCGGTGAGCGCGCGCGACAGGCTCGCCGGCACCGCGCCGCCCATATCCGTGTTGTGGATGTGGCCGGAGCAGAAGCAGATCAGCTCGCCCTCGTGGAAGATGGGCTTCCAGATGTTCAGGTCCGGCGTGTGGGTGGAGAGGTAACCGGAATAGGGATCGTTGGTGAAGCCGATGTCGCCGGGCTTGTAGCCGCCCTCCACCATGGGAATGGCCTGGCTGTAGTCGAGGCCGGGATACCAGGTGGCGCCCAGATCGAGCGGCACGGCGACGGTGTAGCCGTGCCGGTCCAGCAGCTGGATGGTGAAGTCCTCCGTCTCCTTGACGAAGGTGGAATGCGCCGTGCGATAGAGCGTGTAGGCCATGTTCTCGGCCGCGGCGCGCGTGTGGTTGGCGAGGATCTCGAGAGTGACCTTGTCGATGGCCATGTCCGTCACTCCGCCGCTTCGAGGATGATGTTGCCGGTCGCGTCCACGATGGCGGAGAAGCCGGGCGGGATGCAGCTCGTGGTGTCGTCCTGCGCGACGACGCATGGGCTCGTGAAGCGATGCCCGGCGGCGAGATCGGCGCGCCAGTAAAGCGGCACGTCATGCCAGCCATCGTCGAAGAAGACGCGCAGCGTCTGTGCCACCTTCGGTGGCTCCGCCCCGGCTTCCGGCAGCCTGCGCAGCGTCGGCTTGACGGACGAACCGGCCATGACGAGACGCAAGTTCACGATCTGCACGGGCGCGCCGCGGTCGCAGAAATCGTAGATACCCTCATGCGCGAGGTGAAAGGCCTCGGCGATGGCGGCCATGTCGGCGGCCTCGATCCAGGCGTGGTCGAGGCCGACCTCGATCTCGAACGACTGCCCGCGGTAGCACATGTCGGCGAACCAGGAAGGCGCCGCCTCGCCGGCAAAGCCCTGCTCGTCGCGCAGCCAGGCGATGCCCTGCGCGTGCAGCGAGGTGGCCTCCTTGGCGAGGCGAGGCGCATCGGCCTTGTCCGCCGCGATGAAGAGCGTGCGGATGAAGTCGTTCTTCACGTCCGCGACGAGGCCGCCGAGGGCGCTCACCACTCCGGGCCGCGTCGGGATCAACACACGCCGCATGCCGAGCTCGCGCGCGAGAAAACAGCCGAGCATGGGGCCTGCGCCGCCGAAGGTGAGGAGGGAAAAGTCGCGCGGGTCGACGCCGTAGCGCGCGACCATCTTGTTCACCTCGACGAACATGCCGGAGATGGCGATGCGGATGATAGCCTCCGCCGTCTGCTCGACGCCGAGGCCCATCGGTCCGGAGACTGTCTCGATGGCCTTGCGCGCCAGAGCCACGTCCGGCCGGAAGGCGCCATAGGCGAGGTCGTGCTGGCCGAGGAAGCCGCAGACCGTGAAAGCATCGGTGATGGTCGGCCGCGTGCCACCACGCCCGTAGCAGGCCGGGCCAGGCTGTGAGCCGGCAGATTCGGGACCGACCTTCAGCACGCCGAAGCCGTCCACCCAGGCGATGGAGCCGCCGCCGTCGCCGATTGAGGAGACGGAGACGCTGGGGATGTAGAGCGGCAGGTCGCCGATCTTCTCGCC
>JAQGHZ010000678.1 GCA_028291485.1 Rubritepida sp.
TCCTCGCGGAACATCCCGCGGCGCTGCAGCTCGGGCACCACCTTGTCCACGAAGTCCTGCAGGCAGGTCGGCATGACCGGGAAGGTGACCATGAAGCCGTCGCAGGCGCCGGCCTCGACCCATTCCTGCATCACGTCCGCGACCTGCGTGGGCGAGCCGCAGAAGGTGGCCTTGCTGCGGTTGTAGCGCATGGCGACCTGCCGCAGCGTCAGCCCTTCGCGGATGAGGCCGGCGATCTCGTTGAAATAGGCTTGGTGGTGGTTGCTGGCCTTCGGGATGCGGTGCTCGGGCACCGGCTCATCCAGCGGCAGGTCGGAGAGGTCCGTCTCCAGGTCCTGGCCCAGGCGCATCACGCCGACGGCGGGGTGCAGCAGTTCCATGTAGGCGAGGTTGCGGGCCTCCGCCTCCTCCTGCGTGTCGCCGACGATGACGGTGATGCCGCCGAGGATCTTCAGCTCGTCCGGATGGCGGCCGAACTTCTTCATCCGCCCCTTGAGGTCCTGATAGAACGCGACGGCGCCCTCGATGGTGGCCGAGGTGCCGAACACCACCTCCGCCGTTTCGGCGGCCAGCTCGCGGCCCGTGTCCGAGGCGCCGGCCTGGATGATGACCGGATGGCCCTGCGGCGCCGGCGCGATGTTGAGGCCGCCTTCCACGCGGAAGTGCTTTCCCTCATGCGCGACGATGTGGAATTTCTGCGGGTCGAAGGTGAGTTTCTGTTCGCGATCGTAGATGAAGGCGTCCGGCTCCCAGCAGTCCCAGAGCTTCTTCACGACATCGACGAATTCATGCGCGCGCTCGTAGCGTTCCCCGTGCGGGGCCAGCTTGGCGTGGCCGTAATTCTTCGCTGCGTAGTCGTTGGCCGAGGTCACGACGTTCCATGCCGCGCGGCCGTGCGAGATATGGTCCAGCGAGGCGAAGTACCGCGCGACGTTGTAGGGCTCGTTGAAGCTCGTCGAGGCCGTGGCGCCCAGCCCGATGCGGCGCGTCGCGCCCGCCACGGCCGAGAGCATGGTCAGCGGCTCCAGCTGATTCATGAAGGTGGGCGCGTGGCTCCAGATGGTCATGTTGTCGGTGCGGACGGTCGGCGTGTCGGCGATGAAGAAGAGGTCGAATTTTCCGGCCTCGGCGATCTGCGCCATACGCTGCCACCAGGCGATGTCGGTGCCGGCATCCGGCTGCGCCTCCGGCGCGAGCCAGGCGGCGAGGTGGTTGCCATTGGGCTGGACCAGCGTGGCCAGGGCGATTTTCCGGAGCGCGATCTGCTTGCGGGACATGGACGGATTCCTGCGTGTTTTCGTGGGGCGGACAACCGCCGGACGGACCGGAATCAGGAGGCGCTGCGCCCGCCCTGACCACGGATTGGGCAAAGGGCAGCATGAAGCGCCGTCAATGTCACGTCGACCGGGTCACGTCGGCCGGGTCACGTCGGCCGGGTCACGTCAGCCGGACAAAGGGTCGGCGGAACTCAGGTCAGGGCGGGCGAGAGGACCAGGGCGATCCCCAGGACGCCGACCAGGAAGACCAGGCTGCGCAGGCCCGGGATGCCGAGCGCATAGATCGGCAGGTAGGCGACGCGCGCGCCGAGCCAGAGGATCGCGCCCCAGCCCGTCCAGCCATTCGCCAGGCCCGCCGCATGGACGATCAGGACGGCCCCGATCATCACCGGGAAGGTCTCGAAGAAATTCGCCTGGGCCCGGGCCAGGCGGCCGACGAGGGGGTTGGGCGGCGGGAGCGCCTCGTCCCGCGAGCCCATGTTCCACTTCGATCCGTACTGCATCGTCTTCGCGATCACCGCCGCGAAGACATGCACCAGCGCCAGGACGCAGCCCCAGGCCAGGACGGTGAGCTCGGTCGTCATGGCGCGGCACGTCCCTGAATTGAAAAGGGGGGAGGAGGGGGCGTCGGCCGCCCCATCTCGCGCCAGCGCGCCACGTTGCGATTGTGCTCGTCGAGCGTGCGCGCGAAGGCATGCCCGCCCAAGCCATCCGCCACGAAATAGAGGTTCTCCGTGGCCTCCGGCCGCGTCGCCGCCCGCAGCGCGTCACGGCCCGGCGAGGCGATCGGCCCCGGCGGCAGGCCACGGATGCGGTAGGTGTTGTAGGGGTGCGGCGTGTCGAGGTCGGCGCGGGTCAGCGCGCGGTCCAGTGGCGCGCCCTGCGAAACGCCATAGGCCACCGTCGGATCCGACTGCAGCATCATCCCGCGCGTCAGGCGGTTCACGAAGACGCCCGCCACCATCGGCCGCTCGGCGGCGACGCCCGTCTCCTCCTCCACGATGGAGGCCAGCACCAGCGCCTCGCGCGGGCTCGCCAGCGGCAGGTCGGCGGCGCGGCCGGCCCAGGCCTCGGCCAGGGCTTGGTCCATCGCGGCTGTGGCGCGGCGGACGATCGAGCCGCGCGTGTCGCCGCGCGTGTAGGTGTAGGTCTCGGGCAGCAGCGCGCCCTCCTGGAGGGGCGGCACCTCGCCGGTCAGGGCCTCCGCGCGCTCCAGCAGGGTCGTGATCTGCCAGGCCGTCAGCCCCTCGGGGATGGTGACGCGATGCTGCACCATCCGGCCCTCGCGCAGGAGGGCCAGCACCTCGCCCATGGTGACGCGGGGCTCGAAGGCGAATTCGCCGGCGCGCAGCGGGCCCTCGTCCCGCGTGAGCCAGGCGGCGGCGGCAAAGACGCGCGGATCGGCAATGACGCCCTTCTCGCGCAGGGTCGTGGCGATCGCCTCCGTCCCGCCGCGCGGGATCACCACCTGCACGGTCGAGGCGAGCGGACCCGGCCGCGAATAGGCGCCCCATCCCCAGATGCCGGCGCCAGCCGCCAGCAGCAGGAGAAGGGCGCCGAGGAGACCCAGCGCTCTCAGCATGTCAGGTTAAAGCCGCGCCGAGACGGAGAGTTGCGGTGCCGTCACCGGGAGCGGCCTACGGCGCGCCCTGGAACACCACCGACGCATTGGTGCCGCCGAAGCCGAAGCTGTTGGACAACGCCATGTCGATCTTCCGCTCCTGCGCCACCTTCGCCACGCGGTCGATCGGGCTCTCGCGCGAGGGCTCGTCGAGGTTCAGCGTGGGCGGGGCGACGTTGTCGCGGATGGCCAGGATGGAGAAGATCGCCTCCACCGCGCCCGCCGCGCCCAGCAGATGCCCGGTCGCCGATTTGGTGGACGACATGGCCAGGCCCTTGGCCGCATCGCCGAAGATGCGTTCCACCGAGCCGAGCTCCACATCGTCCGCGAAGGTCGAGGTGCCGTGGGCGTTCACGTATTGCACTTGCGCCGGCGTCACCCCGGCGTCGCGCAGGGCGGCCCTCATGGCGCGGAAGGCGCCGTCGCCATCCTCGGGCGGGGCGGTGATGTGATAGGCGTCGCCGGACATGCCGTAGCCGATCACCTCGGCGTAGATCTTGGCGCCGCGGGCCTTGGCGTGCTCCAGCTCCTCGAGCACCAGGACACCGGCGCCCTCGCCCATCACGAAGCCGTCGCGGTCCTTGCTCCAGGGGCGCGAGGCCTCGGTCGGGTTGTCGTTGAAGCCGGTGGAGAGCGCACGGGAGGCGCAGAAGCCGCCGATGCCCAGCTCGCAGACCGCGGCCTCGGCCCCGCCGGCCACCATCACATCGGCGTCGCCGAGGGCGATGAGCCGCGACGCGTCACCGATGGCATGCACGCCCGTGGCGCAGGCCGTCACCGCCGAATGGTTCGGCCCCTTGAAGCCGTAGCGGATCGACACGTGGCCCGAGGCCAGGTTGATCAGCGAGGCCGGGATGAAGAAGGGCGAGATGCGCTTCGTACGATTCTGGACCACCAGGATCGAGGTCTCCTGGATGGTCTGGAGACCGCCGATTCCCGAGCCGATCATCACGCCGGTCGCGCAGCGATCCTCCTCGCCCTCCGGCAGCCAGCCGGAATCCTCGACCGCCTCGACGGCCGCCACCAGCGCGAGCTGGATGAAGCGGTCCATCTTCTTCTGGTCCTTGATCGGGATCCACTCGGACAGGTCGAGCTTGCCGTCGGCTTTCACGCCGACGGGCACCTGGCCGGCGATGCGCGCCGGAAGGTCCTTTGTGTCAAAGGACTGGATGGCGGAGATGCCGCTTTCGCCGTTCGTCAGGCGGTTCCAGACATTCTCGACCCCGAGCCCGAGCGGGCTCGCGATCCCCATGCCGGTGACCACGACGCGGCGCGGCGCGAAGCCCTGCGCGAACACGTGACGTTCCCTATTTCAGGCGAGGATTCAGGCCGCGGCCTGCTGCTTCTCGATGAACTCGATGGCGTCCTTCACGGTCTGGATCTTCTCCGCCGCGTCGTCGGGAATCTCGACGCCGAAGGCTTCCTCGAAGGCCATCACCAGCTCGACCGTGTCGAGACTGTCCGCGCCGAGGTCGTCAATGAACGAGGCCTCGGCCGTCACCTTGGACTCTTCCACGCCGAGATGTTCCACCACGATCTTCTTAACCTTGTCGGCGGTCTCGCTCATTACCTGTCTCCTGCTGCCGGTCGGCCGGCTCGGTGCTCCGGCGTCGGCCGGGGCTGATTGGCATATATCGTCCCGGGCGCACCTAGGCCGACGCGCGGCATGTGGCAAGCCCGAAGCGGCGGATTCTGCGACGCAACCCGGCGCGGATGGCCCTTCACATCACGCTTCCGCGGATTTACGGACCAGATTACGTGGTCCGAGGGTTTCAAGGCCAGGGGTTTCAAGGCCGCGGTTTCAAGGCCGGGGGTTTCCAAACCAGGTTGGGAAGGCGCGATCTTCAGCCGCCCAGCCGGGCGAAGGGAGGCCAGACGGCCGAGATCTGCGCGTGATAGACCACCAGGGCCATCACGAAGGCGGCCACCAGGGCGATGCTGAGGGCCCAGGCCACGGAGAGCGCCGGCCGGGCTGGCCGCCGCCGGCGCGGCCCTTCGGCCAGGCGGCGCGGCGCGAGGTCGGGCGGGCCGACCCGGGTGGCCGTCAGGGAGAGCGTGACGTCCGACCGCATCGGCGGGGGAGGAGCCGGCGGCTCGCGCGATGGCGCCGGTGGCGCCTCGACGGTTGACGGCGCGGGATCGGACGGCGGCAGGGGGAGAGGAGGCGGCGGTTCCGGGGCGGGCG
>JAQGHZ010000755.1 GCA_028291485.1 Rubritepida sp.
CGGCGCGGCGGCCCCGGAGGGCCCCGCGCTTGATCTGCATGCAGATCAGCAGGAACCGTGCCGGACGGCCAGTGCGCCAACCCCTGGCCAGGGCCGCAAGCCGGGCATGGCAGCTCAGCCCTCGGCGGTACCGGCCGGACGCCTTCCGCCAGGACGGCCAGGAAGCTGGTGACGCCGGAGGAGCGCAGCGGGCGGTAGGGCCGGCCAGCCGCGCGGCAGAGCCGCTTCACCGCCCGGGCGGCCTCGTGGCTCACGCAATCCGTCAGCGCGTCGTCGAGGGCGGGACGTGTCAGGACTGCCCAATAGGCGCCGGTGATGCCGCGCCGCCACCTCACTCCGGCTTGAAGTCCATCGCCACGCCGTTGATGCAGTAGCGCAGGTGGCTCGGCGGCGGCCCGTCCGGGAAGACGTGGCCGAGATGGCTGCCGCAGGCCGCGCAATGCACCTCGGTCCGCATCATGCCGTAGCTGCTGTCCACCGAGGTCTCGACGGAGTCGGGCAGGGGATCGTCGAAGCTCGGCCAGCCGGTGCCGCTCTCGAATTTCCGGCCGGATCTGAAGAGCGGGGTGCCGCAGCCGGCGCAGGCGAAGGCGCCTTGCCGCTTCTCGTGCAGCAGGGCGCAGCTGCCCGGCGCCTCGGTGCCGTGGTGGCGCATCACCTGGTACTGCTCGGGAGTCAGCATGGCGCGCCATTCGGCGTCGCTGCGCGTGACGGGATAGGTCTTTTCCATCAGTTGGGCTCCGGCAGAAGGAGGCGCTCGTAGAAGCCGCCCCAGCTTCGATCCGGATTTACCAGATGCACCTCCAGGATCCAGTACTTCCGGTGCCGCGAGGCATCCGGGTCGCGCATCCGGGACGGGTTGTGCGGGCTGATCCGGTAGAGGTCCTTGTCGCCGGGGATGCGATAATGCGGGAACTCGCCGACCAGATGCCCCGCGATCTGCCCGCCCCAGAGCCATCCATCCGCCTCGGCCAGCCGCTCCGCCTCGGTGAAGAGCTCCGCGCCCGTGATGTCCGGATGGGTGTCGAAATGGTCGCGCAGCTTCTCGAAATGGCGGGGCAGGTCGGCGTTGAGGCGGTGCTTCTCGGGGGCGTCGCCCAGGACATAGGTGCGGCCGACATCGGCCTCCCACGAGTCGAAGACCGGGCCGAGGTCGATGAACACCATGTCGTCGGCCAGGATGTCGATGACGGGAGGATTGTCGGCCGCGATGGTCAGCGTGTTGATCCCGGCGCGGACGATGCGCTTGTGCCAGTGCTTCTCCACGCCGAAGTCGCGGGCGGCCAGCGCGTAGATGTCCTTCTCCACCGCGCTCTCGCTGCGGCCGGGGGCGATGAGGCCCTTCGCCTCGATGGCGTCGAAGAGCTGCTGGGCCTTGTCCTCCGCCCATCGCAGGGCGGCGAGGCGCTGGTTCTCGTCCAAGGCGGAATCCCTCCGGGCGTTGCGCTATATTTGTTTGAATATAGCGCAACGCCCTGTCAATGCGGAGGGCTACCGCTCCGCGTCGACGGCCCGCCATTCATGGGTGAGGTCGTCCAGCTTCGCCTTGAGGTCGGCCGGCAACGGGCCGGCCGCGGCGGCGGCCAGCGTGTCTTGCAGCTGCGCGGCACGGCTCGCGCCCACGATCGGTGCGGTGATGGCCGGGTTGGAGATGACCCAGCGCATCGCCATGGTCGCCATGCTCATCCCCGCTTCGGCGGCGACGGGCTTCAGCGCCTCGACGGTCTCGAACTCGCGCCGGTTCCAGTAGCGCTCCTGATAGCGCGGGCCGGCCTCGCCGAGGGTGAAGCGCGAGCCCGGGGTCGGCGGCGCATCGGCCTGGTGCTTGCCGGTGAGCATGCCGCCGGCCAGCGGATTGTACGGGATGACGGCGATCCCCTCCTCCTGGCACATCGGCAGCAGGTCACGCTCATAGGCGCGGAAGAGCATGTTGTAGCGCGGCTGGCAGGAGTTGATGCGCACCAGGTTGCGCAGCTCGCTGCGGCCGATGGCGCGGGCCACCTTGTGCGCCGCCCAGTTGGAGACGCCGACGTAGCGGGCCTTGCCCGAGCGCACGACGGTGTCGAGCGCCTCCAGCACCTCATCGATCGGCGTGTGCGGGTCCCAGTGGTGGATCTGGTAGAGGTCGACATAGTCGGTGCCGAGGCGGCGCAGCGAGGCGTCGATCGCGTCCAGCATGTGCTTGCGCGACATGCCCTGGTCCCAGGGCTTCGGCCCCATGGAGCCCACGCATTTCGTGGCGAGGATGAGGGAGTTTCGCTTGCCCTTCATCCAGGCGCCGACGATCTCCTCGGTGCGCCCCACCGTCGGCTTGCCACCGCCCAGCGGATAGACGTCGGCCGTGTCGAAGAAGTCGATGCCGCCCTCGGAGGCGGCGTCCATGATGGCGTTGCTCGTCGGCACGTCGCATTGCAGGCCGAAGGTCATGGTGCCGAGGCAGAGGGGCGAGACGCGCAGCCCCGTCCCGCCGAATTTCACATGCTTCATGGTTGCGTCCCCGCCTGTCGTTACGGGCGCGAGTTCACATCCATTCGGCCCGGAAGGAAACGGGGTCGCTATAAAATTATGATGATAGCGTTCAGCCGCTCGTGATGTTGTTCGCCCGCGCCACCGCGCCGAAACGCGCATGGTCCGCGCGGACGCGGGCGTCGAAGGCCTCGGCGGTGCCGCCTATGACCACGGCGCCCTGCGCGGTGATGCGCTCGCGCACGGTCGGGTCGGCCAGCGCCTCGTTCAGCGCGGCGTTGACCTTGCGCACCACCTCCATCGGCGTGCCTGATGGCGCGGAGATCCCCGTCCAGGCGCCGACGACGAAATCCGCGATGCCCTGCTCGCCGCCGGTGGGCACATCCGCGAAAGCCGGCACACGGGCCTCGCTCGATATCAGGATGCCGTGGGCCTGCCCGCCACTCAGCGCCGGCGCCATCACCGAGAGCGAGTCGGTCATGATCGGGAAGCGGCCGGCGATGAAATCCTGCAAGGCCGGCCCGCTGCCACGATAGGGGATGGCCTGCATCTCCAGCAGGCGCAGCCGCTCGCGGAACATCTCCATGGCCAGGTGCGGCAGGCTGCCCGAGGCCGGGATGCCGTAATCCACCATCGCCGGCTGCGACTTGAGCCATGCCTCGAACTCGCGCGCGTCACGCACCGGCAGCGAGGGATGGACGCAAAAGGCCAGCGGCGCGTCCAGGATCATGCCGATGCTGACGAGGTCGAGCGGATTGAAGTTCGCCGCCGGGAAGGTGTGCGGATTGATGACCATCGGGCTCGAATTGGAGGCGAGCAGCGTGTGGCCGTCGGGCCGGGCGCGAATGACGGCCTCGGTGCCGATATTGCCCCCGGCGCCGCCGCGATTCTCGATGACGACGGGCTGGCCGAGCGCGCGGCTCAGACCGGACTGCACGATGCGCGCGGCGAAGTCGGTCTGGCCGCCCGGCGGATAGCCGACGACCAGCGTGACCGCCCGGCTCGGCCAGGACTGCGCGACAGCAAGGCTGGGTGCGGCGAGCGATGCGGCGCCAAGGAGGGCGCGGCGGGGAAGGCATGTGAAGGCATGGCGTGTCCTATGAGGCGGCGAGGATCTCGGCCGCGGTGGGCTCGGGACCGGTGAGGTCGGGGCAGCGCGCGCCGGCGTGTCGGGCGATGGCGCGCCGCGCGGCGTTCGTGGTCAGGAAGGTGACTTCGGCGGGCGCGACGCCGAAGAGCTCGGCCATGCGCTCGATGAGGTCGGCCTCGGTGGTGATTCGCTCGGCCGGGAGCCTGCGGCCGCCGGCGCCTTCTGCGGGCAGGTAGATGCAGAGGGCTTCCGCCTGGTTCTTCGACGCGCCGAAGGCTTCGAAGAAGGCATCGTGCAGGTGCTGCACGCCGCGCCATGGGGCCGCGGTGCTCTCCGGCTCGTGCCAGGCCGAGGCGATGGCGACATGCGCATCGGCGGAAAGCCCGTCCAGGATCGCCGCCGCGTCCTCGCGGATCGCGAAGCCGCCGGAATGGGTGAGCAGCCCGGCGCGGTCGATCAGCACGAGGCGCCGGCCCGGCGCGAAGGAGCGGCCGAGCTCCTCCTGCCGCATGGCGACGGTGCCGTCGGCGGCCAGCTCGAAGACGCGGTAGGGGTGAGGGGGCTCGCAGAAGGCCGGGCAGACGGCGGATTGCGCGTGGCCGATCGTCACCATGGGCGTCCCGCCGTGCCAGTGCCCCGAGAGCAGCAGGCGGCGCCCCGGCGCCTGGGCCGCACGGGCGGTGATGTCATCCGAATCTCCGTAGAGGAGCGGATAATTGTAGTCGACATGGGGCCGGATGACGAAGTGCTGGAGGTGTACTTCTCGCGACGTTTCTGTTGCATTTTCAAGAAGATGCTCGAAGCGAACGCGCGAGGGGCCGATCCGCAGGGCCTGGTTGCCGGCCTGCTCCCAGTCGCGGAAGGCGTGGACCGCGACCTCGCCGAACCGCATCACCTCCGGCGAGGTGCCGAAGACCACGTCGAAGGCGGGGCCGTAGTCGTGGTTGCCCGGCAGCACCATCCAGGGGCGGCCGAGCCCCTCCAGCCAGCGCCGCACCAGCCCGTAATCGGCGAGCGACTGCTGCACGATGGTCTTGAGGTCGTAGGACTTGTCGCCGTCGAGCAGGGCGTGCGGCACGTCCAGCAGGTCGCCGGTGACGGCAACGAGGTCCGGCGCCTCGTCGGCGATGCGCCGGGTCATCGCCTCCAGCAGTTGCGGCACGTGGCGCGAGAGCCGGTGCACATGGCCGTTGTGGCCCGCGAGGGCCTGGCGCAGGTGGAAGTCGGTGACCTGGAGGATCTTGAGCATGATGTCGCGATAGAGGTGCGGGGTCCGCGCGTCACTCCACCGGGACGTTTCCTCGCGCCGTGTATCCGGCGTCGCGGAAAACTATGTGGTCCGCTCCCTGGTCTGTCCATCGCCCGAAACCTTTCCGGCACCGGGATGTTTCACGGAATGCAGAAGGAGACGCGGAATGAACAGCATCATCTACATCGTGGGGCTCGTCGTGGTCGTGGTGGCCGTACTGGCCTTCTTCGGCCTGCGCTGAGGGCCGGTCAGGCCGGTTTCCGCGCCGCCACCAGATAGTTCACCGCCATGTCGCGCGAGATGCGGAAGCCGCCGAGCGCGCCCGGCACCATCCCGGCCGCGTCCGTCACCGCGAGCCCGGCGCCGCGCAGCAACGCGCCGAGCTCGGAGGGGGCCAGGAACAGCTTCCAGTCGTGTGTGCCGACGGGCAGCCAGCGCAGCAGCCGCTCGGCGCCGAGGATGGCGAAGAGCCAGGAGCGCCGCGTCCGGTTGAGCGTGGAGAGAATCACCCAGCCGCCCGGCCGCACCAGCCGGGCCAGGGCCGCGCAGAAGGCCGGCCGCTCGGCGACGGGGACATGCTCGATCACCTCCAGGGCGATCACGGCGTCGAAGCCGCCTTCCTCCAGGCTCTCGGGCGTTCCTTCGCGGTAATCCACCGATACGCCGGATTCCGAGGCATGCGCCCGGGCCGCCTCCAGCGCC
>JAQGHZ010000063.1 GCA_028291485.1 Rubritepida sp.
CGGCGTTGACGTAGAGCAGCGGATTGAATTGCACCGGTTCCTGCGTCATCGCGAAGATGATGCGGTCACGGTTGATCGACTGCCCCCAGACGGTGGGCGCGGCGAGCATCGTGGCCGAGCCGGCGGAACCAGCCAGCACGCCGCGGCGGGTGATGCGGAACGTCATGTCGCGAGCCTCCTTCTTGTCATTCGTCACGGATCCATGCGCAGGCGCGGGTCGAGCGCGTCCCGCAACCCATCGCCCAGGAAGTTGAAGCCGACCACCGTCAGGGTGATCGCGACCCCCGGCAGGATGGCCAGCCAGGGCACTGTATCGAAGTATCCCTGTGCATTGGTCAGCATATTGCCCCAGGAAGCGAGCGGCGGCTGCACGCCATAGCCGAGATAGGAGATGTAGCTCTCCATCAGCACGGCGGAGGCGACCTTCAGGGTCGCGGCCACCAGGATCGGCGCCGCTGCGTTGGGCAGCAGCTCGCGGAACATGATGCGCGCGCGCGATGCGCCGAGCGCGCGCGCGGCGGCCACGAAATCCTGCTCCTTCAGATGTAGGATCTCCGCCCGCACGATGCGCGACACCTCCATCCATGACGTCAGCCCGATCACCAGGGAGATCGACAGCAGCGTCGGCGGCACGAAGGCGGCGACGACCAGCAGCAGGAAGACCTGCGGAAAGCAGAGCATGGTGTCGACGAAGCGCATCAGCAGCGTGTCGACGATGCCGCCGATGAAACCGGCGGTGATGCCGATGAGCGCCCCGGTCATCACCGTCGTGATCATCGCCACCAGCCCGACCGTCAACGAGACCCGCCCGCCAAACAGCAGCCGCGACAAGGTGTCGCGCCCGAGTTCGTCGGTGCCCAGCGGGAAGCGCCAGTCGGCGAAGGGTGGGCGGAAGCGCAGGGCGGTGTCGAGCAGCGTCGGGTCCTGCGGCGACAGGAACGGCGCGAACAATGCCGAAGCGAGCAGCAGCGCCACCACAAAGCCACCTGCCAGCGCCAGCCGATGCCGGCGGAAGCGCTTCCAGATGCGCCCGGCCTGACCTTCCGGTGCGGCAGAAGCCGCGCTCATGACAGCCGCACCCGCGGATCGACCAGGGCGATGGCGATGTCGGCGAGGAGATTGCCGATGATCACGAAGATGGCCGTGAACATCATCAGCCCCATCAGCACCGGGTATTCCTTCATGCCCAGCGCATCGACGAACAGCCGGCCCATGCCGGGCCAGCCGAAGATCGTCTCGGCCACCAGCGCGCCGGAGAACAGGAAGGGCAGCTCCACCCCCAGCAGCGCGATCAGCGGCTTGGCGGCATTGGGGAAGGCGTGGCGCAGCAGGCGCGCGACCGGCGGCATCCCCTTGGCCCGCGCGGTGCGCATGAAATCCTGATGCAGCACCTCGAGGAAGGCCGAGCGCGAATAGCGGCTCCAGGTCGCGGTGATGACCAGCGCCAGCACCATGGTCGGCAACACCAGGTGCTGCAGCAGGGACAGGATGTTGCCCTCCTCGCCCAGCTCCCACATGCCGCCCGACGGCAGCCAGCGCAGCTGGATGGCGAAGATGAAGATCGCCATCAGCCCGAACCAGAAGGTCGGGAAGGACAGCGCAAACAGCGCGCCGGTCGTTGCCAGCACATCGAACACCGAATAGCGCTTCACCGCGCCCAGCACGCCGACCGACAGGCCAAGCACGATGGCCACCGACAACGCCGAGCCCATCAGCAGCAGCGTCGCCGGCAGGCGTTCCAGGATCACGTCCAGCACCGGCCGCCCGCCGAAGAAGGTGTAGCCCCAATTCCCGGAGAAGAGGCCCGTCGCCCATTTCACGTATTGCAAATGGATCGGCTGATCGAGGCCGAAGATGATCTTGATGCGCTCGATATCCTGCACCTGGATGGTCGGATTCAGCGTGTAGATCGCGAGCGGTCCGCCCGGCGCCAGTTGCATCAGCCCGAAGCCGATCAGCGTCCCGCCGATCAGCAGCGGGATCGCCTGCAACAGCCGCCGGAGCACGAAGCCGATCATGGCGTCACCAGATGGCAGGCCACGGCATGGCCGGGGCCGATGATCCGGGCCTCCGGCGCTTCTTGGGAGCAGCGTGCGATGGCGATCGGACAGCGCGGATGGAAATGGCAGCCGCTGGGCGGGCGGGCGGGGCTCGGCACGTCGCCCCGTGGTGCCTGGCGCGCGCGGTGTCGGCCGGGGATGGGTTCTGGCACGGCCGACAGAAGCGCCTGGGTGTAGGGATGCCGCGCGTCGAAGAACAGCGCTTCGCGCGGCGCGGTTTCCACCACGCGGCCGAGATACATCACTGCGACCCGGTCCGCGACATGGCTGACCACCGCCAGATTGTGCGAGATCATGATGTAGGCGAGGCCGAGTTCCGCCTGCAACCTCTTCATCAGGTTGATGATCTGCGCCTGGATGGAGACGTCCAGCGCGCTGACCGGCTCATCCCCGATCACCAGCTCCGGCCGCAATGCCAAGGCGCGCGCGATGCCGATGCGCTGGCGCTGCCCGCCGCTGAACTCATGCGGATACCGTCGCGCGGCTTCCGGCGGCAGGCCCACGGTGCGCAGCAGTTCCGCGACCCGCTCGCCGCGGTCCTTCGCATCGCCGATGCGATGGATCTCGAAGGGCGCGGCCAGGATGCCGCCCACGCTCATGCGTGGATTGAGGCTGGCATAGGGATCCTGGAAGACGATCTGCATGCGCTTGCGGAAGGGGGCCAGCGCCCGCGAACCATGCTTGGCGATATCCTCTCCCCCGAAGCGGACCGACCCGCCCGTCGGATCGATCAGCCGAAGGATGGCCTTGCCGGTCGTCGTCTTGCCGCAACCGCTTTCGCCGACCAGCGCGAGCGTCTCGCCGCGCGCGACCTCCAGGTTCACGCCGTCCACCGCGCGGACCATGCCGATGCGCTGGCGGAGCAGCGCCGAGCGGATCGGGAAGTGCACCTCGAGCCCCGTGACGCGCAGCAGCGGTTCAGACATCGACGGGATTCCAACAGGCGACGCGATGGCTGGGCGCGATCGCCGTCAACGGCGGTGGTTCCGTCGCGCAACCCGACAGAGCGCGGCCGCAGCGCGGCGTGAAGGTGCAGCCGCGCGGACGATCCGCGGGCCCCGGTACCATGCCGGGGATCTCGGGCAAGGTCGGCGGCGGCGTGCGCTCGATGCGCGGGATGGAGGCGAGCAGGCCGCGCGCATAAGGGTGCCGCGGCGCGGCGAACAGCGCGGCGACGGGCGCTTCCTCGACGATGCGCCCGGCATACATCACGGCGACGCGGTGCGCCGTCGCGGCGATCACGGCCAGGTCGTGGGTGATCAGCAGGATGGCGCTGCCCATCTCCCGCTGCAGTTCCGCGAGCAGTTCCAGGATCTGCGCCTGCACCGTGACGTCGAGCGCGGTGGTCGGTTCATCCGCAATCAGCACCGAGGGTCGGCAGGCCAGCGCGATGGCGATCATCGCCCGCTGCCGCATCCCGCCCGACAGCAGATGCGGGTAAGCGCGCGCGACGCGCGCCGGATCGGGGATGCCAACGAGGCGCAGCATCTCCTCCGCCCGCGCGAGGGCGGCGCGCGACGACAGGCTGAGATGCTGGATCAGCGGCTCGGCGATCTGCCGCCCCACCGTCATCACCGGGTTCAGCGAGGTCATCGGCTCCTGGAACACCATCGAGAGCGAGCGGCCGCGCAGGGCGGACATCTGCGTCTCCGTCAGGCGCATCAGGTCCCTTCCGTCGAGGAGCACTTCACCATGCGGCAGATGATCGAGCGGCGGCTCCAGCAGGCGCATCAGCGTCAAGGCCGTCAGCGTCTTGCCACTGCCGCTCTCACCGACCAGGCCGAGCGTCTCGCCGCGATGCAGGTCGAAGGAAATGCCGTCCACGGCGCGCAGCACATGCGGCGGCACGGGGATGTGCAGCGTCAGATCCCGCACGCTGAGCAACGGTGTTCCGGCGTCCGCCCCCGCATCATCCGGGAGGGTCGCCGCGCCGCTCACGTGATCACCAGCCCGGTGCCGGCGCCGGCCTCCAGCAGCC
>JAQGHZ010000090.1 GCA_028291485.1 Rubritepida sp.
TTTTCCTTCGCCCAGGCCACGGGCCCGATCAGGGTAATCGGGGCGCGGCGCGGCGCGGGGGGGACGGTGAGGGGCGTGCCGTCGGCGGCGATGTCGCTCATGTCGGCTTATCTTTCCACCAAGGCGAAGCGCTGGGATAGCCGGCTCTCGAGCCGGCGAAACCAGGAGAATGACAACAAGCGCATGGCGCAGCCCTCCCTCATCGCTCGACCAGCGCAATGCGCTTCGCGCGATAGCCGGCTCTCGATCCGGCGAAGCCAGCATGTGACAACAAGCGCATGGCGCGGCCCTCCCTCATCGCTCGACCAGCGCAATGCGCTTGTTGTACCAGTTCATAAAGAGGCTGATCGACAGGCTGATCGTCAGGTAGACCAGCATGATGATGGCGATGCCCTCGATGGCCTGGCCCGTCTGGTTCAGCGTCGTATTGGCGATCGACACGATGTCCTGATAGCCGATGGCCACCGCGAGGGACGAGTTCTTCGTGATGTTGAGAAACTGGCTCGTCATCGGCGGGATGATGACGCGCATGGCCTGGGGCAGCACGATCAGGTTCATCACCCGCCCGCGCGGCAGGCCCAGCGCCTGCGCTGCCTCCCATTGGCCCTGGCTCACCGCGAGGATGCCGGCGCGCACGATCTCGGCGATGAAGCCCGCCGTGTAGAGGGTGAGGCCGAGCAGCAGGGCGAAGAATTCGGGGCTGACGTCGAGGCCGCCGCGGAAGTTGAAGCCGCGCAGCTCCGGCACGTCCGGCTGGAAGGGCGCGCCCAGCACGGCCCAGACCAGGATCGGCAGGCCGATGATCGCCGCGATCGCCGTCGGCCAGACGGGCCGGATCTGGCCGTCCTGCATCTGCTTGGCTCGGGCCGCCTTGCGATAGAAATACGTGATCGCGACGCCCACGACGAAGGCCAGCAGCGCCCAGCTATGCGCCGATTCCCAGTGAATGTAGGGGATCTTCAGGCCGCGGTTCGAGAGGAACACGCCGGTCACCGGGTTGAAGGCCTGCCGCGGCCCGGGCAGGCCCTGCAGCAGCGAGTACCAGAAGAGCAGCTGCAGCAGCAGCGGCAGGTCGCGCACGGTCTCGACATAGGCGCCGGCGAACTTCGCCAGCATCCAGTTCTTCGAGAGCCGCGCCACGCCGAGCAGCGTGCCCAGGATGGTCGCCAGCACGATGCCGGTGATCGCCACCTTCAGGGTGTTCAGCACGCCGACCAGCAGCGCGCGGAAATAGGAGTTGGAGGGGTCGTAATCGATCAAATGCTCGCCGATCGGCAGGCCGGCCTCACGCGACAGGAAGCCCCAGCCGGTGGCGATGCGACGGACCTCGAGGTTGTAGCGCGTGTTCGACCATAGCCAGCCGAAGAGCGTCACCACGGCGGCGACCACGAGGACCTGGTAGACGATGTTGCGGAACCGCTCGTCCGACCAGGAGAGGCGGAGTGGTCGTGGCGGCGCCTTGCGCATAAGGCGCGGATCGGTGGTGGCCCCAGACATAAATTGCCCCTGTCTCAGTTAGTCCCAGGACGGTGTTCCGCCTTCTGGGGGGAGGGGGACCGGCGCGGCTGGTGCCCCGGTCCCGAAATTACTTAACAGCCCTGGGCTGAGCGTCTCACCGGAACGGCGGAGCGTATTGCAGACCGCCGGGCGACGTCCACAAGCCATTTCGGCCCCGCTGCAGGCCGATCGGCGCCAGGTTCCGTTCGAAGACCTCACCGTAATTGCCCACGGTGCGGATCACGTTGACCATCCAGGCATTGTCCAGCCCCATCATCCGGCCGAGATCGCCCGTCTTGCCGAGCAGACGCTGCGCCTCGGGGCGGGCGTCCGTGCCGATGGCCGCCTGGACATTGGTCGAGTTCAGGCCGAGCTCCTCGGCGGCGAGCATGCCGAAATGCGTCCAGCGGACGATGTCGGCGAAGCGCTGGTCGCCATGGCGTACCGCCGGACCAAGCGGCTCCTTGCTGATCACGTCGGGCAGGATGACATGGTCGTTCGGCACCTGCTGCCCGGAGCGGGTGGCGGCGAGGCCGGAAACGTCCGTCGTATAGGCGTCGCAGCGGCCGGCAATATAGGCGGCGACACTGTCCTCCACGCGCTCGATCACGACGGGGCGGATCGTCACGCGGGCGGCGCGAGACCAGTCGGAGAGGTTCTGCTCGGTCGTGGTGCCGGGCTGCACGCAGACGGTCGCGCCTTCGAGCTGGGCGGCGCTCGTCACGTTCAGGCTGCGCTTCACCATGAAGCCCTGGCCGTCATAGAAGGTGGTGGCCGGGAAATCGAGGCCGAGCGAGGTGTCGCGCGAGAGCGTCCAGGTCGTGTTGCGGCTCAGGATATCGACCTCGCCGGACTGCAGCGCCGTGAAGCGGACCTGGGCCGTGGTCGGCACGAAGCGGACCTTGGTCGCATCGCCGAAGATGGCGGCGGCGACGGCACGGCAGAAGTCGACGTCGAAGCCGCGCCAGGCGCCCTGGCTGTCAGGCATGGAGAAGCCGGCGAGGCCAGTGCTGACACCGCAGAGCAGGTTGCCGCGGGCCCGGATGGCATCGAGCGTGTTGCCGCTCGGGGCGGGTGCGGCCGGCGCTGCCGCCGGAGCGGTCGGAGCGGTCGGAGCGGTCGGCGCGGCGGGCGGCGCGGACGGAGCGGGCGCCTGGGCCAGCGTAGGCAGGGCCGCCGCGGTCAGGAAAGCCGTGAGGGCCCCCAGAAGGGTCTTTTTCATGGATTTCATGTCTTGAAGTCTCCCGAAAGTCTGATGGGGCCCGAAGGTGTCCCATATCGCCGATCCGCCGATGCTGCGCTAGGAAAGACCGCCGATCAATCGCACAATGATCCGCTGTCTCAAGCCCGGAACCCCATGCTGCAACTCGATAAGGCAGAAATTGCGGCCCGCCTGCCCTGGCCGGCCCTGGTCGAGGCATTGCGGGCCATGTTCGTCGCTGGATGCCAGGCGCCGCTCCGCCACCGGCACCCGCTCCCCGCCGACGGCACGCTGCTGCTGATGCCGGCGGTCAGCGCGACCCATTCGGGGGTGAAGATCGTCCATGTGGCGCCGGGCAACACGGCGCGGGGGCAGGCCTCGGTGAACGCGGCCTACCTGCTGTCGGACGCGGTGACGGGGGTGCCGATCGCGCTGCTGGACGGCGGCGAGCTCACCGACCGGCGGACGGCGGCGGCCTCGATCCTGGCGGCGCGCTACCTGGCGCGGCCGGAGTCCCGGCGGCTGCTGGTGCTCGGCTCGGGCAAGGTCGCGGCGGCACTGGCGGAGGCCTATGCAGCCAGCTTCCCGCTGGAGGAGATCGCGATCTGGTCGCGCCGGGCCGAGAAGGCCGAGGCGCTGGCCGCCCGGCTGGCGGCGCACGGCGTACCGGCGCGGGCCACGGCCGATCCCGACCCGGCCGGCTTCGACATCGTGAGCGCGGCGACCCTCTCGCGCGAGCCGCTGATCCACGGCGGGGCGCTCTCGACCGGGACGCATGTGGACCTGGTGGGCGCCTTCCGGGCCGACATGCGCGAGACGGACGGGGCGGCGCTGGCACGGGCGTTGGTCGTGGTGGACACGCGGGCCGGCGGCCTCGCCGAGGCGGGGGACGTGGTGCAGGCCATCGCGGAGGGCCACATCACCGAGGCGGACATCGCGGCCGAGCTGTCGGAACTGTGCAAGGGGCGGCATCCGGGGCGGACGAGCCCGGAGCAGATCACGCTGTTCAAGTCGGTGGGATGGGCGGGGGAGGACCTGGCAGCGGCGATCCTCGCCACTCAGGCCTGAGGCTCCACGACGGGCTGTCCCGCAAAGACAATTCGCCGCATCATCCTGCATCCCGACAAAGCCAACGGCGCTAGATCTCCAGTTCCGGGCCGTCCGGAATCCCCGCCGTCGTCTCCCAGCCCAGCCCGACGATGGCGATCGAGCGCTTTCCCCCGCGCTCGCCGCGCAGGACCACGGCCTTTTGCTCCTCCATCCAGGCCAGCAACCGACGCGCCCGGCCCGCCGAGCGGGTGCCATAGGCGCGCGCGATCGTCGCATCCGAGGGGCAGGGCAGCCTCTCCAGTGCCGACCGCGCCAGCAGGAGGTACACGCCCTGCGCGTCCTCCGGCAGCGCCTCGGCCCGGGCCACGGCCGCTTGCCAGTCCTCGCTCTCGGCCGCCTCGGGTGCGATCCCGGCTCGCGCGGTGGCCACCATCCGGCGGAAGCCGGCCAGGTCGGGCGGCGCGTCGATCTCCTGGATTCGCAGCCGGACCA